>NZ_RZSV01000350.1:0-4088 GCF_004023205.1 Mesorhizobium sp. M1A.F.Ca.IN.020.03.2.1
GTCTACCAGGACCATCGTGGAAGCCGCCGAAACGACGCTCAAGAACGGCAGCCCGAAGCGGATCGGTCCGTTCGCGGTGCCGAAGGCGATGTCGTCGACCGCTTCGGCCACCTTGGCCACCTGGTTCAAGATCCACGGCGTGAATTACTCGATCTCGTCCGCCTGCTCGACCTCCGCGCACTGCATCGGCAATGCCTGTGAGCTGATCCAGTGGGGCAAGCAGGATATGATGTTCGCCGGCGGCCACGAGGATCTCGACTGGACGATGTCGGACCTGTTCGACGCCATGGGCGCCATGTCGTCGAAATTCAACGACAAGGCATCGGCCGCTTCGCGCGCCTATGATGTCAACCGCGACGGCTTCGTCATCGCCGGCGGCGCGGGCGTTCTGGTGCTGGAAGAGCTGGAGCACGCCAAGGCGCGCGGCGCCAAGATCTATGCCGAGATCGTCGGCTACGGCGCGACCTCCGACGGCTACGACATGGTGGCGCCGTCCGGCGAAGGCGCCGTGCGCTGCATGCGGCAGGCGCTTGCAACCGTCTCGACGCCGGTCGACTACATCAACACGCACGGCACATCGACGCCGGTCGGCGATTCCAAGGAAATGGGCGCCATCCGCGAGGTGTTCGGCGACCAGATGCCGTATATCACCTCGACCAAGTCGCTGACCGGCCATTCGCTCGGCGCCGCAGGCGTCCAGGAATCGATCTACTCCATCCTGATGATGCAGGGCGGCTTCATCGGCGAGAGCGCCCATATCGAGGAGCTCGATCCCGAATTCGAGGGCATGCCGATCGTGCGCAAGCGCATCGACAACGCCAAGATCGACACCGTCCTGTCCAACTCCTTCGGTTTCGGTGGCACCAACGCAACGCTGATTTTCCAGCGCTATTCCGCATAAGGATTGCCTTTTATGGAAGGGTTGATGAAGGGCAAGCGCGGGCTTGTCATGGGGGTCGCCAACGATCATTCGATCGCCTGGGGCATCGCCAGGAAATTGTCCGAACACGGGGCGGAACTCGCCTTCACCTATCAGGGCGACGCCTTCGGGCGGCGGGTCAAGCCGCTGGCCGAGAAGCTCGGTGCCTCGCTGGTCGTGCCTTGCGACGTCGAGGACAGCGCCTCGGTCACCGCAACCTTCCAGACGCTTCGCGAAGCCTGGGACGGCCTGGATTTCGTCGTTCACGCCATCGGCTTCTCCGACAAGAACGAGCTCAAGGGCCTCTACGCCGACACCAGCCGCGACAACTTCGTCCGCACGATGGTGATCTCCTGCTATTCCTTTACCGAGATCGCCCGCAATGCCGCCGCGCTGATGACGAACGGCGGCTCGATGATCACGCTGACCTATGCCGGGTCGGTGCGGGTCATGCCGAACTACAACGTCATGGGCGTCGCCAAGGCCGGACTCGAGGCGAGCGTGCGCTATCTCGCCAACGATTACGGCCCGCGCGGCATTCGGGTGAACGGCATCTCGGCAGGACCGGTGCGGACGCTCGCCGGCTCAGGCGTATCCGACGCACGCCACATGTTCTCTTATCAGCAGCGCAATTCGCCGCTACGGCGCACCGTCACCATCGACGAGGTTGGCGGCTCGGCGCTCTACCTGCTGTCCGATCTGTCTTCGGGAGTCACAGGCGAGATCCACTATGTCGATTCCGGCTATCACATCGTCTCCATGCCGACGCTAGAGGAACTGAAGCAGAACGACGGCCCCCGCGAATAATTCGCTAACGAAAAAAGCACCTTCCAGTAAAATTGGAGGCATTGGCGGAAACCCATTTTAAGGAGGTATCCGCTAAACGGCCCTGTAGTTCAGGGACCTTGCATGTCTGCAGTCAGCAACCCGAAGCGAACACCGCTGTTCCGGCTGATCACCATCGCCAGCTCGGCCATGGGCAGTTTTATCCTCGGACTCTGGGGGTTGCGCTTCGGCTTCGGCGACGGCCTGGCCGGCATGTCTGCCGGGACGATGGCGGCTATCATCGCCGCGCTCTGTGCCCTTTCCGCCGGCGGCGCCGCGATGTCCTTCTTCGCAGGCATCGATGAATCGGCCGAATACGTCTTCAAGGAAACCCATTTCGACAAGATGACCGGCCTGCTGACGCGCCAGGCGATCGTCGGAAAGGTCGCGGCGGCGGCAGCGGAAACGCTGGAGACCGGCGAACCGGTCTACTTGATCGATATCGACATCGACCGCTTCAAGCAGATCAACGACGCCATCGGCTACAGTCATGGCGACGAGCTGATCCGCGCCTTCACCAAAAGGCTGAAGGAGAGCATGCCGGAGGATGTCGTGATCGGACGGCTCGGCGCCGGCGAATTCGCCGTGCTCTTGCCGGACCGTGAGATCCGGGGATATCTCGAACGGTTCCTCGAAACATTCATCAACCGCATGATGGAGCCCTACCAGCTCCAGACGCATCTGCAGTCGGTCAGCATGTCCGTCGGCATCGTGGCGATGCCGAAGGACGGCGTCGATCCGGTGCTCATCCTTCGCCGTTCGAACCTGGCGCTGCAGAATGCGCGCGCAGGCGGCATCGGCAACTGGTCGGTCTTCCACGCCGACATGGGCCGCGTTGCGGACCACCGGCAATGGATTGAATCGGAGCTGAAAACCGCCTTCGACCGCGGCGACTTCAACCTCCACTACCAGCCGCAATTCGACCTGCAGGGCGGCCGTGTCGTCGGCTATGAAGCGCTGATCCGGTGGAAGCATCCGGAACGCGGCATGATCCCGCCGATGGAATTCATTCCGATCGCCGAGGAAACCGGCATGATCAACCCGATCGGCGAATGGGTGCTGCGCAAGGCTTGCAGCGACGCCCAGTACCTGCCGGAGGATTGCTTCGTCGCCGTCAACATCTCGCCGGTCCAGTTCATGACCAGGGACTTCGTCGGCATCGTGCGCCAGACCATGGCATCGACCGGCATCAAGCCGTCGCGGCTGGAACTCGAAGTCACCGAAACGGCGATGATGCAGGACCGCGACCGCGCGGCCGTCATCCTGCGGCAACTCGCCGAGATGGGCATCTCGGTCGCCGTCGACGATTTCGGCACCGGCTATTCCAACTTGAGCTATCTGATCGACTTCTCGTTCGGCAAGCTGAAGATCGACCGCTCCTTCGTCAGCCGCATCGATACCGATTCCAGCTCGGGCGCTGTCGTCTCGACCATCGTCGGGCTATCGCGGGCGCTCGGCGTCGGCATCATCGCCGAAGGCGTCGAGACCGAGAACCAGGCGACGCTGCTGAGAGCCGCCGGTTGCGAGGTCGTGCAGGGCTATCTGTTCGGCCGCCCCGCGCCGCTCGAGATCGAGCTCGGCGCGTTGCGCCCTGTTCATGCCAGGCGCGAGCCGGCACGCCTCGTCAGCCTGCAGTAGGGCGCTGCATTCTTTTCCTGGAGCAATCACGGGGACGGAAAACCGTCTCACGCGCTTTTCCTGGAGTTGCTTTTAACGCCGCGCCGAAAACACCTTGAACATGCCATCGCGCGCAACCTCGGCGTGACTGGAGAAGGCTCCCGCCAGCACCTGTTGATAGGGCAACTGCCGGTTCGCCACCACGAACAGGCGTCCGCCTGGTTTCAGTGCCTTTGATGCCGCGCGGATCATGCCAGCGCCGATGCCCGGGTCGGCAGCCCTGCCGCTGTGGAAGGGCGGGTTCATGACGATCGCGTCGTAACCTCGCTCGACCGTTTCGGTCAGCAGATCGGTCCAGAAGAAGCGCGGCTCGACAGCGGTTGCGGGGATATTGACCCTTGCCGCCTCCAGGGCCTCGAAATCCGCTTCGTAGAGGTCGAGACCGGACAGCCCTGTCGAGCGTTCCATCACTTCGGCCGCCAGATAGCCCCAGCCGGCACAGAAATCGGCGACATTGCCCGCAAGCCCCTGCGGCAGGCTGTCCAGCAGAAGCTTCGATCCTGCGTCGACCCGATCGAAGGAGAACATGCCGGGCGCGGTGCGGAAGCGGCCTTCGACGACCAGATCGGGGTTGGCGGCGCGAAGCGCCCGGGCCGCATCCATGCCGGCCCGGCGGAACCAGAAGGCGACGCCGTGATGCTTCGGCAGGTGGGCTTCGAGCGGCGAC
>NZ_RZSV01000351.1:0-4068 GCF_004023205.1 Mesorhizobium sp. M1A.F.Ca.IN.020.03.2.1
GACGACAGCCGCGTCGATTTCGACATTCCCGATGCCGGCTTCAGCAAGGAGGACGTGACAGCGAGGTTGATGGAGCTTGTGCGGGCCAACCATCCCGTCTTCACGCGGCTGATCACCGACGAGGAACTTTCGGCCAATCCCGGGCTTGTCAAATCGAAGAACGTGCGGCCGCCCGTCGGCACCGGCAGGATTCGCCTGGTCTGCATCGGCGAGAATGCCTCAATCGACAGTCAGCCTTGCGGCGGCACCCATGTGAAGAGCACCGGCGAAATCGGCGAGATCCATATCGGCAAGATCGAAAAGAAGGGCCGCGAGAACCGGCGCTTCCGCATCCGCTTCGGGCCGATGCCGGCGAATTGACGAGCAACACCTACCAAAGTCGCCAGGAGCGGGCAGGAGAGGAAAAATGGCCGAAGACAGCCCATTCATCGTCGACGCGGATTGGCTCGAGAAGCGGTTGGGAACGCCAGGACTGACCATCATTGACGCGTCCTGGTACCTGCCGGCGCAGAAACGCGACGCCCGCGCCGAGTATGACGACGCCCATATCCCCGGTGCTCGCTTCCTCGATCAGGACGCCGTTTCGGACCCGGATTCCAAGCTGCCGCACACATTGGCGTCGCCCCACTATTTCGCGCAATATGTCGGCTCGATGGGTGTTTCGGCCGACGACACGATCGTCATCTATGACGGTCCAGGCTATTTCTCGGCGCCGCGCGCCTGGTGGATGTTCCGCGTCATGGGCGTCTTCCAGGTCTATATCCTGAATGGCGGCTTCGACCGCTGGAAGGCGGAAGGGCGGCCGGTAACGGCGGAGCAGACCCGGATCGCACCTTGCGTCTTTTATGCCGATTTCGATGCAAGCCGGATTGTCAGCCTCGACGAAATGCGCCGGATCGTTGGAAGCGGAGAAAGCCAGATCGCCGATGCGCGCTCACCCGGGCGTTTCGCCGGCACCGATCCCGAACCGCGTCCCGGCGTCCGTTCCGGCCATATGCCGGGCGCTCGCAATGTTCCGGTTGCCGCGCTTGCCGAGAATGGCGAACTGCTACCCAAGGACCGCTTGCGCATGGTCATTGAGGAGGCCGGCATCGATCTTACAAAGCCGGTCGTCACCTCGTGCGGATCTGGCATCACCGCGGCGGCGATCACGTTGGCGCTGGAGACGCTTGGCCATACCGACAACAGGCTGTACGACGGCTCATGGACCGAATGGGGTGGGCTGAGCGACACTCCCGTGGTGACGGGCAAGGAATGACGGCGATGGAAAACGCTGGACCGAAGGATATCGATGTCACGGTCACATTCCTCGAAATGCACGCACCGCCGGCTTCATCTCCCCCGCTGCCCTACAACCGGCAGATCGCCTTGCTGAGGACCAAGGACATTCCGCTGCATTTCTACCGCTACCTGATGGATCGCGTCGGGCGCAAATGGCACTGGGTCAACGTGCTTAGACTGAGCGACGAGGAACTGGCCGCCGGCCTGCATCGTGAGGACCGCGACATCAGCGTGCTCTACCTCGACGGCTCTCCCGCCGCCTTCTTCGACCTCAAGCCGCATCTGCCCGAGGAAGTGGAACTCGCCTATTTCGGTATGATGGAACATGCTCACGGCCAGGGTATCGGCCGCTGGTTCCTGGGAGCGGCCATCTCGGCTGCATGGTCGTATGGGCCGAAGCGCATCACCGTGCAGACCTGCACGCTCGACCACCCGGCGGCGCTGCCGCTTTACCAGAAGCTTGGCTTTACGCCGGTTGCGCAGAAGAAAGAGGTCGTGCATCCGCTGACCTTCGCCGAGCGCTCCGCAAGCGTCATGCGGCCGTAGCTAAGGGGAAGCGCGGCGCAGTCGGCTGCCTCGATGCCGCTTACGCAACCGGCGGCGGCTGGCCCTCGGCAGCCACGTGTCGATGCAAGCCCAGCGGGGCGCCTTGGTCGTCCGGATCGTCGCTGCGGGCCGTATCATGCTCGGATCATCGCCCGACCTCAGCCGGCCGCGCGCCGCACCCTTCTTCTGCGATCATCATGGCGCGGAGCGCGGTCCATGGCGAGTCCGATAAGTCTAGTATCGTGATTTCGGGTTCGTAATTCGATACTGCGCTTCGAGCGACGCACGAAGCGCTTGGCAGGAATCGGGTGGGAGACGCTGTCGGCTCGTCATAGTTTCCGGCCAAGGACACCGGAGAATTTTGCCATGAGCATCCAGTTCAAAGCCCTGCCGACCGAAGCCGTGCGCGCCTTACAGCGGGGAGGGCCCGACGCTTACGGCCACACGCCAGAGCGAAGGATTTCGGACGGCGATGGCGTGCCGTGCCGGCATTGCATGAAGAACGTCGCAACCGGCGATAGCTATCTCATCCTCGCCTACCGGCCGTTCCCGCAGCTTCAGCCTTACGCGGAGACCGGACCGATCTTCCTGCATGCGGACGAATGCCAACGCGCCGCGGAGGCGGATGCACTGCCTGAGATGCTCCAAAGCAGCGACTACATAGTGCGCGGTTATGGCAAGGACGACCGCATCGTCTACGGCAGCGGCGCCGTCGTTCCGACCGGCGATATCGCGGCCCGCGCCGAGACTTTGTTCGAGCGCGACGACATAGCCTACATTCACGTCCGTTCGGCACGGAACAATTGCTACCAGTGCCGCATCGAACGAGCTTGATCGCCGGCAAAAAAATGCCCGCCGGTGGTCTGGCGGGCCGTTGGAAGTCTGTGACAGAAGCCTTCGGCCCGAGCCGCCGGCGGGGCCGGTTTTCACCGGAACCGAGGGCGACCGTAGCCATCAGGTAGCGAAATCTCTCTAGGCAGGTTTCTCGGGTCCCGAATGTGAAGCATTTCACACAAGAGGCACCGGATTCGCTCGCATGGCTGAGCGGCGGCCCGCATGCCCCCGCAAACTGTCGTACTCCCGTCGCATAACCGCGCTAGAAGGGCGGTCGTTGATCGATGGCCGACCGCGGATGGACCGGCGGCACATCGCAACATCGAGGAAGCGGGGCGCTGGCTCCGCTTTTTTGTTGCCCGGACTCTTCCCGCAAAGGACCGGTTGGAAACACGATAAAAAACGCCCGCCGGAAGAACCGGCGGGCGACAGAAGGAAGCTTTTATCGAGGGCAATTCCAGGAAAGGTCTGTAGCAGCGGTACCGTCCGGAATTACGTGACAAATAGTTTCAAGCGGCCAGCACCGCCTTCGGTTCGACCATCTCGTAACCCAGCGCTTCGGCGACGGCACGATTGGTGATCTTGCCCTTGTGGACATTGAGGCCGTTGCGCAGGTGATGGTCGTCGACCAGCGCCTTCAGGCCCTTGTCGGCGAGCTGCAGGCCGTGATGCAGGGTGGCGTTGTTCAGCGCGTGTGCCGAGGTAACCGGAACCGCGCCCGGCATGTTGGCGACGCAGTAGTGGATCACGCCGTCGACCTCATAGGTCGGGTCGGCATGGGTCGTGGCGTGCGAGGTCTCGAAGCAGCCGCCCTGGTCGATGGCGACGTCGACGAGCACCGAGCCCTTCTTCATGCCGGAGAGCATTTCTCGGGTGACCAGCTTGGGTGCGGCAGCGCCCGGGATCAGCACGGCGCCGACGACGATGTCAGCCGAGAAGCACTCGTCTTCGAGCGCCTCGACGGTCGAGTAGCGGGTATGGACACGGCCGCCAAAAATGTCGTCGAGCTGGCGCAGGCGCGGGATCGAGCGGTCGATGATGGTGACGTCGGCGCCGAGGCCGGCAGCCATCTTCGCAGCATGCAGGCCGACGACGCCGCCGCCGAGCACGGTGACCTTGCCGGGCAGCACGCCGGGAACGCCGCCGAGCAGCACGCCGCGGCCGCCATTGGCTTTCTGCAGCGCGGTCGCGCCGGCCTGGATCGACAGGCGGCCGGCGACTTCCGACATCGGTGCGAGCAGGGGAAGACCGCCACGGTCGTCGGTGACCGTCTCATAGGCGATCGCCGTGACGCCCGAAGCGAGCAGGCCCTTGGTCTGCTCCGGATCCGGGGCGAGGTGGAGGTAGGTGTAGAGGATCTGGCCGTCGCGCAGCTGCACCCATTCGTTGGGCTGCGGCTCCTTGACC
>NZ_RZSV01000352.1:0-4055 GCF_004023205.1 Mesorhizobium sp. M1A.F.Ca.IN.020.03.2.1
GGCTGCGGTCACGGCACGGCAGGCAGGGCGCGTCGAGGACGAAGCGGCCTTGCGCGATGCCGTATTGCTCACAAGACCGGGCGGCAATGTCGGTCCCGCCGGCCTTTTCTTTCTTGCTTGGCGGCGGCTGGCATCTCGGCCAGCGGACGATCTGCTAACGGAGAAAAATGTCGCGGCGGTGCTGGAAGATCTAGGTCTCACGCTCAACGATGAGGCGGTCAGCGATCTGACGGACGATCTGCGACAGCTTGCCGCCAACACCGGCACGGTCGAAACGCTGGTCGGGGCCTTCGCGGCCGCGGAGCGTTACGGCCTCCGGCGCGTTCTCGGAGCCTGGCTTGCCGATGTCTTGCTCGCGCAGCGGCTAGGCTGGACACATGCAATCCCTTTGTTGGGCGCCAAAGCGACCTTAGTTGTGGGTACGTGCCGGGCGCGTCGACCAGTGACTGCCGCTCTGGCTGCCGGCGCCGAAACGGAAGCCGATTGGGCCAAAAGCCTGCTGGCCGCGCAGGCGCGCGCTGCGCTGCGCGCCATTGATCTTTTCGCCGAACTTGAGCGCCGGGCGGACCGGCTGCTTGCGGTTGCGCCGAAACTCAGGGCCAAGGCGGCGGACGTCGTCGTGGAAAAAGCTGCTCTCTGACGACGCGATCGTCGCCTCAGAACAAATCGCCGGCATGAGCGATCGCGGCCTGCGCCGCCTGTTCGACCGGCTGGTCGAGCTCGGTGCCGTGCGTGAATTGTCCGGCCGCGCTACCTTCCGCATCTACGGGCTGTGAAGACAATGGCGGAGAGTGCACGTAGGCGAGGAGGGAGCCGGCCAGATGACCGTCGATCAGCTGACCAGCTGTTTGACCGGGAACTGGATCATCTGCCGCCGGAAGCGCGTTGGCGTGAATGGATGCACCGGGTCGAAGCAACGATCTTCGCCGCTAGCGAGCCGGTCGACCGCGAAATGCTCGCCCGCATCGTCGGGAAAAGCTGCAGCATTGATCTTCTCATCGACGACATCCGCGAGGAGCTGCGCGGCCGCCCTTACGATCTGGTTTCGGTCGCCGGCGGCTGGAAACATTTGACCCGGCCTGCCTATGCAGACGCCATCCGTGCTGCTGTAGGTGGAAGTGGGAAGACGGCCGACCTTACGCAGTCGGAGGTTTTGGTGCTGATGTGCATCGGCTACTTCCAGCCGATCACCCGCGCCGAACTGTCGTCTTTCTTCGGCAACGAGATCAGTCGCGATTTTATTGGTCATCTGCGCGGTGCCGGCCTGATCGCTTCCGGTCCGCGCAGCCCAACGCCGGGCGCGCCCTACACCTATGTGACGACAAAAGAATTCCTGCTGGAGTTCGGGCTCGACACGCTGCGCGACCTGCCGGATTTCGAAGCCCTCGAGGACGCTGGACTGCTCTCGAAGGAGAAGCTACTCGCAGGTGATATCATGCCAGGATTATACAACGACGAGGAAGAGCATGCTTAGCGTCGGCACTGATGAATAATACGCTGCCTGGCCGGTGGCCGCAGTTCGCGGCGTCCTCAACAGGATCTACGACCGGGGTTCGCGAGATGACGTGAGGAGACGCTGTCGGGCGTGGGGCGTTGCCTAGAAAATGGTGGGGGGAAATATGCCTGTAGCTCGTATTGAACGTGTCATTGGCGGTTTGGTAACCGCGTGGGCCGAGCCCGGTTCTGATGGCTACTTTGCCTGCCATCACTTTGGATCTAACGTGCATCCAGCCCACCTCTCCAGTTTGGATGAGGTGGCGGATTTCCTACGTTCGCATCTCGGCAGCGGTGTTCGCATGAACCCCGGCTGGGTCAAGATTGTACGGAACATCCACATCGATGGGGTTTTGCTCCGCTGATCGGCGCGAGCCGTTCTGGAGAGCCAAAAACGCCGGTGGCGGTGAATGATGGGTCACTCGCAGGCGCGCTGCCTGGTGTGAAGTTGTATCCATCGAGAGTGCTATTTAAGCCGCCGGACGGACCCTGGATAAGCAAATCATCCCAAGAAAAATCCTAGACAAATCATGAGACGGCGCTTCTAATTGCTGAGCCGACCGAAATAGCGGGTTGCGCATGTCTCTCAGTGCTTTGGGGGTTATTGCGAGAGACAGATTGCAATTCTGAACTCTGTTATAACGGCAAGGATACCCAGGGTTTGGGGGAGGGGATTTCGTGATTATCGCGGATAATGAAACCGCCATCGACTACCTGTATTACGAGACGGTCGCTAAAACGGTCGTCAAGCTGATCAGGCAGAAGTCGAAGGAACCGTTGACGATCGGGTTGCACGGCGACTGGGGAGCGGGCAAATCCAGCACGCTGCTGATGATTGAGTCGGCATTCAAGGGACAGACAGACACCCTGTGTGTCCGGTTCAACGGCTGGCTGTTTGAGGGATACGACGACGCGAAGGCGGTGCTGATCGAGACGATCGTCGCAGCCCTCCTCAAGGAGAGGTCCGGGATCGCCAAGGTGGCGGACAAGGCCTGGGACGTCCTGAAGGCCGTCAACTGGATGAAGGCCGCCCGCACCGCAGGCAGCCTGGCGTTCACCATGGCGACCGGGATCCCCGGTCCGGACCTGATCCAGGGGATTGGTTCGATCGCGGGCAAGGTGATTAGCGATCCCAAGGCCTACCTGACCGGCGACGTGTTCAACAAGGTCATGGACGGTGCGGCGGAGCATTTTAAGGAGGCCGCACCTTCCGAGACGACGCCGCAACGGATGCACGCCTTTCGCGAAGACTTCGAGGAGCTGCTGGAGCGCGCCAAGGTCGACCGGCTGATCGTCTTGATCGACGACCTCGATCGATGCCTCCCGCAGACGGCGATCGCCACGCTGGAGGCTATCCGCCTGTTCTTGTTCGTGCCGAACGCGGCGTTCGTCATCGCGGCTGACGAGGGCATGATTGAATATGCCGTGCGCAACCACTTTCCCGATCTCCCGGCGGCGGCGGGGCCTACAAGCTACGCGCGCAACTACTTGGAAAAACTCATCCAGGTTCCGTTCCGCATGCCGGCACTTGGCGCGTCGGAGACCTTGGTCTATCTCACCTTGCTGCTCTATCTGGCCTCCGGCGTCAGCGACAGTTCGGTGGAGTTCAAGAGCCTACTCGAGGTGGCGCGCAAGGCCTTGCAGCGGCCCTGGCTGGGCACCGGCTTCGACCGAGACAAAATCAAGGCGAGGCTGGGGTCCATACCCTCCGATCTGGATGCCGCCCTGCAGCTTGCGGCGGAGATTACGCCGATCCTAACCGAGGGCGCCCACATCAAACGCTTCGTCAACACCATGGCCCTGCGCGTCGAGATCGCCAGCGAGCGCGGCTTCCAGGACGATATCAAGCAATCCGTCTTGGCCAAGCTGATGTTGGCGGAGCGATTCGCCCCGGAACTGTTCAACGCGATCGCCCGCGACGCGTCCGCTGACGGCTCCAAGACCATCTCGATCCTCGAGCGGAAGGTGACCTCGAAGGGTGGCAAGGACGCCGATGATGATCCCATGGCCGACTGGCCCAACATCGAGTGGGTCAAGCGCTGGGCGGCGATCACCCCGCCGCTGAACGGCATCGACCTGCGGCCCTACGTGTTTGTCAGCCGCGACCGCAGGACGTCCGCCGGCATCGGTGTCGCCGGCGGCCCCGTGGAAGCCATGATCGAGCGGCTGGCGACGTCGACTCTCGGCGTCACGCAGGTGACGAAGGCCGAGGTGGCTGCGCTCACGCCCGAAGATGCCAACCGGGTGTTCCAGGGCCTCGTGACGAAGATTGATCAGACCGAAGATCTCGGCAAACGGCCGCCGGCGGCCGAGGGTCTGGCGCGCCTTTGCGGAGACCGGCCGGAACTGCGCGAACCGCTGGTTGCATTCCTCGGACGACTGCCGGTGAGCAAGATCGGCGGGTGGGTGGTTAGCGGCTGGGGTGTGGCGGTTGAGGGTCCGCAGGCGCAAGAGTTCGCCGAGCTCGTGGGAGAGTGGGCAACGCAGACCTCGAACAAGCCACTGAGCGTCGTCGCGTCGCTGCAGCTGAACCCGAAGTCGAAGAGAAAGTAACATGGGAA
>NZ_RZSV01000353.1:0-4046 GCF_004023205.1 Mesorhizobium sp. M1A.F.Ca.IN.020.03.2.1
GCCCGCCGGCGACGCCGGCGAGCCCTCCCTTGTGCAGGACCAGGTGCGCGAAGATCCGCGTGCGCGGATCTTCGCGCACCTGTCCCTTCGGGCGGGTGATCCCCCTCCGGTTTTGCCTGTTGCCCCCTCTCTCCGGTCGGATCGCCGACTGCTCGGGAGCAGGAGCGGGGCTCCTGCCCCTCTTAGGGACAGGAAGACCGCGTTCCGCGGGAAACAGGAGATCAGCACTATGGCGAACCTGACCAAAGCGCAGCGCAAAGCTCATGCCGCGGCAGAGGCGCTTCTAACCAAGGAGCGATTGACCGAGGACGAGCGCGATTTCGTCTTTCAGAACTGGCATGAGGGCGCAAACCACATCAACGGTGCTGCCGGTGCATTCTTCACGCCGTGGGGCTTGGCCGGTGATTTCGCGCTCGATGCTCAATGCCAGGGCGACAAGGTCATCGACCTTTGTGCTGGAATCGGCGTGCTTTCCTATTTCGTGCATTGCCGAAGCAGATGGGGCGGCAACATGCCCGAAATCACCTGTGTTGAGAACAATCCCCGCTATGTCGAAGTGGGCCGCAAGCTGCTGCCGGAAGCCCGGTGGATCAATGCAAACGTGTTCGACTGGCGGGACTGGTGGTTTCGGGGGCTTGAAGGCGAGATGTTCGACCTTGCGATTGCCAATCCGCCGTTCGGCAAGGTGAAGCGCCAGCGATGCGGCCCGCGCTATCAGGGCGCCGAATTTGAATATCATGTCATCGACATCGCCAGCGAGATAGCCGACCAGGGCACGTTCATCGTCCCGCAGCAGTCCGCTCCGTTTCGCTATTCCGGCGCTCAGTATTTCGAACGCCGCCAGTCCGGGCGCGGCGTCGATTTCGAAGAGATGACCGGCCTACAGATGGAAATCGGCGCTGGCGTCGATACGTCGATCCACAAGGACGACTGGAAAGATACATCGATCGTCTGCGAAATCGTCTGCATTGAGTTTGCCGAGCTTCGCGAGCGCAAGGCGTTTGAGCGTGAGCGGATCGCGTCCGCACCCATGCCGGCAACGCCAGTCCGCCCGGCCGAGCAACTGGCTTTGCTGTAGTGCCAAGGATGAATCGAGCCCGCCGCCCAAGTCTTAACAACGGCAGGCTTTCCCCTCACAATCACTTGCCAAGCCCGGAGGCAATATTGGCATGAGCCGCTTCTACGTCACCATGATCAACAAGGGCCGCACCGATGACGAGGCCGCCATCGGCTACGATGGGCCGTTGCGGACCTTCTTTCTGCAAGGCTTCTTTGACAATGAGTCCGATTTTGACGAACCGGAACTCTGGCTTGGAACCCGCCTTGCGGAGTTTCCAACCATGGAATCCTTGATCGAGGAAGCCCGCAGCCGGGGATACGAGGTCAGGGGCCTGAAACCCGGCGATGTCATCACCATGCTGGCCGAGGCCGGTCAGACGAACGAGCCGACCATTTGGGAGCGCATCGGCCTGATATTCTAGGCGCGTAAAACCTGAAAAGGCTTGCCTTTTGCAGTTTTCTGTATATTACAGAATTTCCAGAAAGGTGAAGGTCATGACCAACAAAACCATATCATCCGTCGAGTTTGTACGGCATTTCGGGCGCTATCACGACGAGGCAATGCGCGAGCCAATCACCCTCACCAAGCATGGCCGCGCATCCGTTGTCGTGGTGCCGGTCGATGTCTACGAGCGCATGATGTCGAGGGACGATCCGCGCCGCGCCTACGGCGCCGGCGAAATGCCGCGCGAACTGGCAGACATGTTCCTGGCGCAGCTAGAGCAGGATTCCGCCGACTATCAGGCTTCGAAGGATGACTGATCGTTTCGGCAAGGGCGATATCGTCGGCTATCCCTATCTGTGGCGCTGGCAGGACGAGCAGGGCCGCGAGCATGGCGAGAAGGATCGCCCGGTCTGCCTGATCCTTTCCATGCGCGACGACAAGGATAACACCCACGTCCTGTTGCTGCCGATCTCGTCAACGCCGCCCTATGAGGGACAGACCGCCCTCGAAATTCCAGCGTTGGAATTGCAGAGGGCGAAACTCTCGACCTTCAAGCGCGGCTGGATCACCGTCAGCGAGTGCAATTACGATATCCTCGAAAGATCGTATCACTTCGACACCCGGCAAAAGCCGCGCGGCAAATTCAGCGGCATCTTTCTTGAGGAGGTCCGCAAAGCGTTCGCACCGTTCCTCGCAGCAGGAAGCGCCCGCGTAGACCGAACACGATAGGAAGCCTCACATGGCACTCGCAGTTAAATCCAAGGCCCCGGCGGCCATCACTCCGGAGGAAATGGAACGCCGCCGCAAAATGGTGCGCAGCGCCTTCCGGTCGAACGCCATCGAGGGCTTGCGGCCGAACCCGGCCTGCCAGCCGGTCTTTGACGCCTTCATTGGCGGTGAGATCGAACTGGCCGAAATGATGCCGCGCGTTAAGGCCCTTCTCGGCATCAAGTAAACATGTCGTTTACGCTTGCCGACGGCATCATCCTCAAAAATTAGATTGGGGCCGAGACACACGAGGCGCTAGAGGCGGCCGAGCATCCGTTGATCGCTATCCGGTTGCTCGAGCTGCAAAGCGGTCTCGGCCCCGAGCCCACGTCGACACGGCCCATCTTCGGGCGCTGCACAAGCACCTGTTTCAGGACGTGTTCGAATGGGCCGGTCATCTGCGCCATCAGCCCTTCACCTTCGAAGACGGCACGCAAGCCATCATGCCCGCCATGCACAAGATCGACGGCCAGGATTTTGCCATCGGCAATCAGATCGACACCGGCTGAAAAGCCTAATGGCCGACCTCGAAAGCCGCGACTTCTTGCGCGGTCTGGATCGTGAGACCTGCGCAAATCAGGCGGCGGAAGCCTTATCCCAACTTAACTCCATCCACCCCTTCCGAGAAGGCAATGGCTGCGTGCAGCGCGAGTTTTTTGCGGCTCTGGCCGAAAAGGCAGGGCATCCCCTCGAATTCGGCGTGATTTCCGACGAACGCATGACGTTCGTCTCGGTCGCCGCGCATGAGCGCGACGACCTGGCGTCCGTGCGTCGCATGTTCGCGGAAATCACCGAGGTCGCCCAGCAGGCAATTGAACGGTCCGACCCGTGCAGGCTCCCCACGTCACAGCATGGGATGGCAGCTACATGGCAACGACCGAGCCGGGCCAAGACTATAGCGGCCGGTTCAGCGGCGCAGCCAGGCCGAACTTCATGATGCAGGCGGACAATGGCTCCATCATCATCGGCAACGTTGCCGATCTGCCGCGCCACGTCCCGAGACGGGCGCGCATTTCGTTTTCACCGCGTCGGATCCTCGCGCCGCACAATTGACGCAGGAACAGACGCAAGCGCCCCTCATTGCTCCGTCACAGAGTGGCGGGAAAGCGTCGAGGTAGCCGTCGCCGCCCGGATCGAAACACGGCCCTCCATGGAAGCGGCAACGTGCCGCCTGGAGGCGGCCGTCGCCGCCGTCTGGCAACAGCCACAAGCCTTGCTTGCTGAGTTGCGCAGCCGCGTTGACGTCAATCAGATACCTGTTTCCACCTTCGCCCAGGACCTGCGACAGAACCCGCAGTACTTCGGGAACTCCAGGGAAGCCGTAGCCTGTTCGGCCGAGACGATGCGGCACGCGAGAACGGGCTTGCCGCAGTGCCCTTGGCCGTCGCGGCGCTGCACGACTACGGCCAATTGCGCACTACGCTCACGGCCGACCTGACACGCGACGAACAGCGCTTTCGGTCGTTGATGCGCGAGCCCATCAGCGACCTGGCGCCGGTCGCGCGCGAGCTCGCCAGCCGGATCGAGCAAACCCCCGCTCACGAGGTTGGCGCTCTTGTCCGCAACGCAGACCACGAGAAGGCAATTCGAGGAATTGCGCAGCTTCATCGCAAGCGTGCGGGAGCGCTTGGGCGTTCCCGGCTCGCTAGAGCTTGCCCGGGACCGCCTTGCGCAGGTGATCCCGAACGCCACGCCCGAACGCGTTCAGGCGTTCGCCTCCGGCTTTTCCCGCGCCGAATTCATCGCGTCCCGTGTCGAGACCGTTCAGCAGGCC
>NZ_RZSV01000354.1:0-4040 GCF_004023205.1 Mesorhizobium sp. M1A.F.Ca.IN.020.03.2.1
GACGCTCTCGGCGGGCACGATCTTCCGGGTCGCCATCAACGCCACGCCGTTCCTGCTGCCGCTGCTCTTCCAGGTGGGCTTCGGCATGCGGCCGGTGGACGCCGGCCTGCTGATCCTGGCCTACTTCCTCGGCAACCTCGGGATGAAAGCGGTGACCACGCCGACGCTCAGACTCTTTGGCTTCCGCCGGGTGCTGGTGGTCAACGGGGTGATTGCCTCGCTTGCAATCGCGGCGTGCGGCGTGATTTCGCCGCAGACACCGCTGGCACTTGTCGTGGCGTTGATGCTGGTCGCCGGTCTGACGCGCTCGATGCAGTTCACGGCGCTCAACACGCTTGCCTTCGCGGATATCGGCGCGCCGCAGCGCAGCTCGGCCGCGACTTTGTCCAGCATGCTGCAGCAGGTGGCGATGCTGTTTGGCGTGGCCGTGGCCGCGGCGATCCTCAACCTGTCGCAGATCGTGCGCAGCGGCGCGGCGCCCAACCTAATAGACTTCAGGATCGCCTTTTTCGCGATCGGCCTGATCGGGCTGGTGGCAGCGCTGCGTTTCCTGACCCTGCCGGCCAGTGCGGGTGCAGAGGTCTCAGGCCATACCGGGCGGGACTGAAATGGGCTTGGAAGGCCGGCCTGCGCACGCCCGCGGCGGCACCGAACTTCTACGGCAAACTGTCGGGGCTCGGCACTTTTGTGCATCGCAATGACCCGGAGCTCATCGCCTCTGGCCCCGTCAAGGCGTGGAGGAATGACGGCCGCTCCGCACCGACCAGCTGGGCGGATTTTCAGACTGAGCAGGGGTCTCCCCTTCTCCACAAGAAGGGAGAAGGGAAGGTTTGCTCTCTAATCGCTGCGCCTAAAATTACGGATGCGGTCGAACAGCACCGCCAGGATGATCGCGCCCCCGATGAAAGTGCCTTGCCAAAAGGCGTTGATACCGAGCAGGCCGAGGCTGTTGCGGATGACCTCGATCAGGGCGGCGCCGACGATGGCGCCGAACGCGGTGCCGACGCCGCCGGCGAGGTCGGCGCCGCCGATGACGGTCGCGGCAATCACCTGTAGTTCCATACCGTTGCCGAGATTAGTGGTGACAGCGCCTAGCCAGCCGGTCTGGATGATGCCGGCCAGACCCGCCGAGAGCGCTGAGATCATATAGACCGCGACCTTGATCTGGCGCACCGGAACACCGGTCAGCGTGGCCGCATGCTCATTGCCGCCGATGGCGAAGATATGCCGGCCGAACTTGGTCCAGCGCAGGATGAAGCCGGTGATCAACGCCAAAAGGATCATGTAAAGCACCGGATTGGCGATGCCGAACACCCAGGCGCCGCCGCCCAGCGCCAGAAGCTTGTCGTGGTCCGGCCCGAACTGGAAGACGACGGTGTTGTTGGAGGCGACCATGGCGAGGCTGCGCGCCACCGACAGCATGCCGAGCGTCACCACGAAGGGTGGGAAACCGAGATAGGCGATGAGCACCCCGTTGAAGGCGCCGATGGCTAAAGCGGTGACGATCGAGGCCAGGATGCCGATTTCGATCGAATAGCCGGCATGCATGGTGACGGCCAGCACCATCGAGCACAGGCACAGCACCGAGCCGACCGACAGGTCGATGCCGCCGGTGATGATGACGAAAGTCATGCCGAGCGCCACGATGGCGACGAAGGTGATGTTGCGGGTGATGTTGAAGAGGTTCTTCTGCGTGGCGAAAGCGTCGGTCGCGAAGGACAGGAACAGGCAGGCGAGGATAACCGCGATCACCACCCAGAAGGTCTGGTTGGCAAAGAGCCGTGAGAAGAATGTGTGCTGCTTCTGCGCGATCGTCTGGTCAAGGGTGACTGCCATTATCGACCTTTCCTGAGGCGTTGGACGCCTGATCCACGCGATTACGCAACCTGTTCGATGGCGCCGGTGATCAGCCCGGTGACTTCCTCGGGCGAGCTCGAGGCGATCTTCTTGTCGGCGACTTTCCTGCCGCGCCGCATGACGATGACGCGGTCGGCGACATCGAAGACGTCGGGCATGCGGTGGCTGATCAGCACCACGGCGATGCCCTGGTCACGCAGATGGCGGATCAGGTTCAGCACCTCCGCGACCTGTCTCACCGAGATCGCCGCCGTCGGCTCGTCCATCAGCACGATCTTGGCTTGCGACAGCATGGTGCGGGCGATCGCCACCGCCTGGCGCTGGCCGCCAGACATCTGCTTGACGAGGTCGCGCGGCCGCGTCTCGGATTTCAGTTCGGCAAAGAGCTGGCCGGCGCGCTTATACATCGCGGCATAATCGAGAATGCGGAAGGGGCCGATGCCGCGGCGCAGTTCCCGGCCGAGATAGACATTGGCGGCGGCCGTCAGATTGTTGCAAAGCGCCAGGTCCTGATGGACGATCTCGATGCCGTGCTGGCGGGCCTCGGCCGGCTTGTGCAGGATCAACTCCTTGCCGTCCATATGCATCGTGCCGTGGCTGGGGCGGAAATTGCCGGCGATCATCTTGACCAGCGTCGACTTGCCGGCGCCGTTGTCGCCCATCAGGCCGACGACCTCGCCGGCCTCGAGCTTGAACGAGACGTCGTTCACCGCCTGGATGGCGCCGAAATGCTTCGAGATGTTGGCGAGTTCGAGAACCGACACCAGCCTTAAGCCTCCCCGTTTTCGTCCCTCGACTGCCTTGCCATAATTGCCGGCGCCGCAGGGGCCTCGCGCCTCCAACTCCTCCCGAGCAGGTGCGATAGACTCATTTAGGCAAATGCGGCCATGGGCGTCAATCAATTGTCGGGCGATTAATTTCGAGTCCCGTCGAAAAATCGGTTTTGTAGGACAAATTGGAATTGACGTTGGCAGCGAGCCGTTATTAGCTAGCATTGGAGGAAGAGTTTTTCCGTCGCGAAATCGCTGCTCGGCGTGACGCGATGGGCAAGATTCAGGATCCGGCCGGCGCCCATTCGAGCTGGAACGGATCGGCAAATGCTTGTCGGCCCGGCTTGAGACACGAACTTTCGAGCCTATTCCGCGTGTTGCTTGCATCCGGGCCGATCGGTGTGGCGGGCACGTCGTGTCCGTCTGTTTTCAAGGGAGGACTGATATGAGGAAATCACTTTTGCTCGCCGCCGTCGCCGCCATGGCGCTGGGCGCCGGGCCGGCTTTGGCCAAGAAACAGCTCGTCATTGTCGTAAAGGGCCTCGACAACCCGTTCTTCGAAGCCATCCATCAGGGCTGCGAGAAGTGGAACAAGGAGAACGCGAGCTCCGAGTATGAATGCTTCTACACCGGCCCGGCATCGACCTCGGACGAGGCCGGCGAAGCACAGATCGTGCAGGACATGCTGAGCAAGCCGGACACGGCCGCGATGGCGATCTCGCCGTCCAACGCGCCGCTGATCGCGCAGACGATCAAGAGCGCCAATCCATCGATCCCGATCATGACGGTCGATGCCGATCTCGCCAAGGAAGACGCCGCGCTTCGCAAGACCTATCTCGGCACCGACAACTATCTGATGGGCAAGCGAATCGGCGAATACATCAAGAAGGCCAAGCCGAATGGCGGCACGATCTGCACGATCGAGGGCAATCCGGCCGCCGACAACATCCTGCGCCGCGCGCAGGGCATGCGCGATGCGCTGTCGGGCAAGGAAGGCCTGCCGGCGCTCGCCGGCGAAGGCGGCTGGACGGAAGTGGCGGGTTGCCCGGTGTTCACCAATGACGACGGCGCCAAGGGCGTGCAGGCGATGACCGACATCCTGGCCGCCAATCCGAAGCTCGACGCTTTCGGCATCATGGGCGGCTGGCCGCTGTTCGGCGCTCCGCAGCCCTATCGCGACCTGTTCAAGCCGATGGCCGACAAGATCGCCAAGAACGAGTTCGTCATCGGCGCCGCCGACACGATCGGCGACGAGGTGGCTATCGCCAGGGAGGGCCTTGTGACCGCACTGGTCGGCCAGCGGCCGTTCGAAATGGGCTACAAGGCGCCGTCGGTGATGCTCGACCTCATCCAGGGCAAGAAGGTCGACGATCCGGTCTTCACCGGCCTCGACGAATGCACCAAGGATACGGT
>NZ_RZSV01000355.1:0-4027 GCF_004023205.1 Mesorhizobium sp. M1A.F.Ca.IN.020.03.2.1
CCAGCAGGTGGTGCTGGGTCTGGCGCCGATGAATGTCGATACCGGCGCCGGCTTCGTCACGCCGCAGAATTACGAGATCGTCGCCGAGCTGGCCAAGCAGGCGCTGCGTTGACCTCCCAGGCGGTCGGTCGGGGTTGGGCCCGGCCGACCGGATCGCCGGCAAGCGGCCGATAACACAATTGGAAGCGAGGATCGCATGGGCGAACGCATCATCGAACTGCGCGATATCAAGAAATCCTACGGCCAGGTCTATGCGCTGGGCGGCGTCAACCTCAGCGTCGATCGCGGCGAGGTGGTCGGCTTGATCGGCGACAACGGCGCCGGCAAATCGACGCTGATCAAGATCCTATCCGGCGTGGTCAAGCCGACAAGCGGCGACATCCTCGTACGCGGCAAGCCGGTGACCGGATGGAGTGCCGCCCGCTCGCGCGATGCCGGCATCGAGACGGTCTTCCAGGACCGCGCTTTGGCCGTGCAGCAGACGATCGTGCGCAACATCTTCATGGGCCGCGAGCTGACCGGCTTCATGGGCTGGCTGAAAGTCAACAAGGAGATCGAGGAGGCAAGCCGGCTGATGCGCGAGATCGGCTTCACATCGAAAGTGTTCACGCCGCATTCCATCGTCGGCCAGCTCTCGGGCGGCGAGCGTCAGGGTGTGGCGATCGCGCGCGCCATCTACAAGCAGGCGGAGCTGATTATCCTCGACGAGCCGACGACGGCGCTGTCGCTGAGGGAGACCGCCAAGGTCTTCCATTTCGTGCGCCAGGTGCGGGCGAGTGGCCGCTCGATCCTGTTCATCGGCCACAACATTCATCATGTCTTCGACATCGCCGACCGCTTCGTGGTGCTCGACCGCGGCAAGGTGGCGTTGACGGCTGACCGCAGCGAGGTCAAGTCAGCCGACGACCTCATCAACTTTATGGAAGAGATCGCGCATCCGGGTGGCCTGCCAGGGCTACACGAGGCGGGCGGAGCGGAGCAGAGAGCGTGATGAGCAAGGCCATGGAACCCGATCTGCAAACACCTCTGGGAAGAGCAAGCGGCCCGACAGAATCAGGCAAGCAGTGGAGTCATCCTTCCGATCACTGGCTGCGCGGCTTCGTCCTCGACAATCGCGCGGCGCTAGGCACGCTCGCCGTGTTCATCGTCATGATGGCGATCTTCATGATCGCCAACCCGACCGTCTTCACCACCTGGTATCTTTACAGCTCGGTGCTGACGACGCTTCCCGTCGCGCTGTTCGTTGTCGTGCCGCTGGTCTTCGTAGTCACCTGCGGCGAGATCGACCTATCGTTCCCGGCGACGATGGGTTTCGCCTCATGGGCCTTCGCGATCGTCGTGCAGGCCGGCTACGATCCGTTCCTCGGCATCGCCGCGGCGCTTCTCACCGGCACGCTGCTCGGCTTCCTGGTCGGATCGCTGGTGGTCTATGGCGGCCTGTCGTCGCTGATTGCCACGCTCGGCATGAACTTCCTGCTGCGCGGGCTGATCCAGATCATCAACGAGGGCAGGTCGACGGCGCTGACCAATCTGGCCGACAGCTCAGCTTACGCGATCTTCTCCAGCCAGCTCTGGGGCATCCCGGTGCAGATCTTCTGGGCGATCGCCTTCGTCGTGTTTTCGGCGCTGCTCTACAACCGCCACCGCTTCGGCGCCCAGGTCAAGGTGGTCGGCGACAATCCGGACAGCGCCAAGCAAATGGGCATCGACGTTCAGCGCGTCCGGGTCAAGGTGTTCGTCTTCACCGGCATCGGGGCGGCGATCGCCGGAACCTTCTCGGTGATGATCAACTTCACCTGGTGGCCGACGGCGGGCGACGGCTACCTGCTGCCGGTGCTGGCATCGGTGTTCGTCGGCGGCACGCCGACGTGGGGCGGTATCGGTACAGTGGTCGGCGGCGCGATCGGCGCGGTCACCGTGTCGTTCATCCAGACCGGCGTCGTCGCCGCGGGCCTCAGCGGCTTCTACGTGCAGTTCTTCAACGGGCTGATCATCATCCTGTCGCTGCTCGGCCACAAATGGAACCAGGCGCGGTATCGCTGAGAGGCTGCGGTTTTCGGACGGTAATCCGTTGGCGGCCGCCGCTCAAACGCTGGTGACAAACCCGTCCAGCACGCGTTTCTGGCCGGCCTTGTCAAAGTCGATGGTCAGCTTGTTGCCGTCGATGGCGGCAATGTTGCCGTTGCCGAATTTCTGGTGGAAGACGCGGTCGCCGAGCTTGAATGGCGAAGGTGTGTCGGCGACCGATTTGGCGACCAGCTCGCCTTCGATGGTGCGGCCTTTCACCGAGGTGCGGCCAGCGCCATAGCCGCTGTCGGTCTCGCCATAGCCGATGCGTTCGACCTGGTGGCCGGAGCGTGTGCCCCAGTTGCGGTCGGTCGCTTCGGTGCGGTTCGCCTGCGCGCGCTGCCAGCCGGGTGTCGCATAGGTGTTGGAGAAGCTGCCGGGTTTTTCCGCGCCGATATTGTCGAAGCGCGAGGCGCCGTAGGGATTCTGCCGGCCGCCGCCGCGGTCTGAGGCGAAGGAGCCGCCGCCATAGGGATTGCCATAGCCGCCATAGGAATTGCCGCCATCGGCGACATCGACATGGGCTTCCGGCAATTCATTGACGAAACGCGACGGAATGGTCGATTGCCACAGGCCGTGGATCTGGCGGTTTGAGACGAACCAGACGTGCAGGTTCTTTTTCGCGCGCGTCAGGCCGACATAGGCGAGGCGGCGTTCTTCCTCGAGGCCGGAGCGGCCGCCTTCGTCCAGCGCGCGCTGATGCGGGAACAGGCCTTCCTCCCAGCCGGGCAAGAATACGGTCTCGAACTCAAGCCCTTTCGCCGAATGCAGCGTCATGATCGAGACCGCATCGAGCGATTCGCCCTGCTCTGCCTCCATGACCAGCGCGACATGCTCGAGGAACGAACGCAGGGATTCATACTCCTCCATGGAGCGGATCAGTTCCTTGAGGTTCTCCAGCCGCCCGGGCGCTTCGGCCGAACGGTCGTTCTTCCACATGTCGGTGTAGCCGCTCTCCTCGAGGATGGTCTCGGCGAGCTCGGTGTGCGGCGTGGTCTCCAGCGCCTTCTGCCAGCGCTCGAAATTGGCCGCGACCTCGCGCAGCGCGGCGCGCGGCCTCGGCTTCAACTCGTCGCTTTCGGCGAGTGTCGCCGCGGCCTCAAGCATCGGGATTTGCATGGCGCGCGCGGTGTCGTGGATCTGGCGGATGGTGGCTTCGCCGAGCCCGCGCTTCGGCACGTTGACAATGCGCTCGAAGGCAAGGTCGTCGCCGCTGTTGGCGACGACGCGGAAGAAGGCCAGCGCGTCGCGGATTTCCAAGCGTTCGTAAAAGCGCGGGCCGCCGATGACTCGGTAGCTCAAGCCGAGCGTGATGAAGCGGTCTTCGAAGGCGCGCATCTGGAAGGACGCGCGCACCAGGATCGCCATATCGTTGAGGTTGTGCTTTTGCCGCTGGTAGGCCTCGATCGCCTCGCCGATGGCGCGCGCCTCTTCCTCCGAATCCCAGGCGGCATGGACATGCACCTTATCGTCCTCGGGGTCGTTGCGGTCGGTGAACAGCGTCTTGCCGAAGCGGCCCTCATTGTGGGCGATAAGATGCGAAGCCGCACCCAGTATATGCGCGGTGGAGCGGTAGTTGCGCTCCAGCCTGATGATGGTGGCGCCCGGAAAATCCTTGTCGAAGCGCAGGATATTGTCGACCTCGGCGCCGCGCCAGCCATAGATCGACTGGTCGTCGTCGCCGACGCAGCAAATGTTGACAGTGGATCGACGCCGGTTTCCCTCCCCCTTGAGGGGAGGGTGGCCGGGTGAAGCCCGGTCGGGAGGGGTCCTCGCGGCAGTGCTCGACGCTCCGGCGCCTGATGACTGGGCGGCGCCTTCCGCGGCGACCCCCTCCGTCCGCTTCGCGGACACCTCCCCCTCAAGGGGGGAGGATTGCGGCCTCTGCGCCAACAGGCGCAGCCACATGTATTGCGCGGTGTTGGTGTCCTGGTACTCGTCGACCAGGATGTATTTGAAC
>NZ_RZSV01000356.1:0-3954 GCF_004023205.1 Mesorhizobium sp. M1A.F.Ca.IN.020.03.2.1
GGTGCTTTCGATTTACGAGTGACGAATTTCAATTTTCGTCACTCGTAAATCGAAAGCAGCGAAGAGTCAACGCGGAATCGATATACGCGTACAAAATGGTGACAGATGGTGACAGATGCGGGGGGCCAATGAGCGACGTTGGCGGTTGGCCAATGACACCTATGCCGTCTTCATCCTAGGGCGAAGCAAGGAGCGAAGCGACGCGCACAGACGACGCGGCTGCTGGCGCAAACTGTCGACATCAAGGCCATGCTGGAGGGAGCGAACTACGCCCCCTTCGCCATTTCCCTCAACCTGAACTTCTGGATCTTCCCCGTAGACGTCTTCGGAATGTCGGCGAACACCACCGCCTTCGGGACCTTGAAGCGGGCGAGCAACCCACGGCAATGCTCGATGATCTCGGCCTCGGTCGCAACCTTGCCGGGCTTCAGCTCGACATAGGCGACAGGCACCTCGCCCCATTTCTCGTCTGCGCGGGCAACCACTCCGCAAGAGGCGACGGACGGGTGCTTGTAGAGCGCGTCCTCGACCTCGATGGACGAGATGTTCTCGCCGCCTGAGATGATGATGTCCTTGGAGCGGTCCTTGAGCTGGATGTAGCCGTCCGGGTGCATGACACCGAGATCGCCGGAGTGGAACCAGCCGCCGGCAAAAGCCTCGTCGGTGGCCTTGCGGTTCTTCAGATAGCCTTTCATGACGATGTTGCCGCGGAACATGACCTCGCCGATGGTCTGGCCGTCGGCCGGCGTCTCGATCATTGTCTCGGGGTTCATCACGCTCAACCCTTCCAGCGCGGCGTAGCGCACGCCCTGGCGCGCCTTCTTCGCCGTCCTCGGGCCCTTCTCCAGCTCGTCCCACTCATTGTGCCATTCGTTGACGACGGCCGGCCCATAGGTCTCGGTCAGGCCGTAGAGATGGGTGACGGCGAAGCCGGCATCGGCCATGCCGGAAAGCACCGCCTCGGGCGGCGGCGCGGCGGCCGTGTTGAAGGTGACGGTCTGGGCAAACTGGCGCTTGTCCTCGTCTTTCGCGTTGATCAGCACCGACATGACGATCGGCGCGCCGCAAAGATGGGTAACGCGATGGTCGGCGATGGCGTCATAGATCGGCTTTGCCCGTACCCAGCGGAGGCAGACATGGGTGCCGGCTTGCACGGCGAGCGTCCAGGGAAAGCACCAGCCGTTGCAGTGGAACATCGGCAGCGTCCAAAGATAAACGGCGTGCTTGGCCATGCCCGCATGGATGGTGTTGGTGTAGGCCATCAGGGCGGCGCCGCGATGGTGGTAGACGACGCCCTTTGGATTGCCGGTCGTGCCGGAAGTATAGTTGAGCGAGATGGCGTCCCATTCGTCGTCGGGCATCGACCATGCAAAAGCCTCGTCGCCGCCGGCGACGAAGTCCTCATAGTCGAGCGAGCCGATCCGCTCGCCCTTCGGATAGGGCGCATCGGCGGCGTAGTCGGGGTCGTCATAGTCGATGACCAATGGCTTGGCCTTGGCCGATGCCAGCGCATCCCTGACCACGCCCGAGAACTCGCGGTCGACGATCAGCACCTTGGTGTCGGCATGGTCGAGCTGAAAGGCGATGACGGCGGCATCGAGGCGGGTGTTCAGCGAATGCAGCACCGCCTTCACCATCGGCACGCCGAAATGCGCCTCCAGCATCGGCGGCGTGTTCGACAGCATCACCGTTACCGTATCCCCCTTGCCGATGCCGTGCCTCGACAGCGCCGAGGCGAGCTTCAGCGACCGCCGCCAGAAATCGCGATAAGAGATGCGCTGGCTGCCGTGGATGATGGCGACATGGTCGGGATAGGTCTTGGCCGCCCGCTCAAGGTAGATGAGCGGCGTCAGCGGCTGGTGATTGGCGGCGTTCCGATCGAGATCCTGTTCGTAGGGATTGGCCATCCCATCCTCCCCAAAAGTCTTTTCGAGCTTTCTAACCGCAGGCCCGCGATCATGCCATCCCCCTGAACGACCGGGGAATGCTGTGACATGAGCGCTCGGTAGAATGGCTGCCCCGATCATGCCGCGCCGGAGGACGAATAACCCAGGCGGCTGGATTTGACTTTTGTCGAGAGCCGTGACTAATGTCAGCCGAGGAGGCGGCATGGCGATCCGACCGGCAGAACAGCTCATCCACAAGGCCGCCTGGCTTTACTATGCGCATGGTCTTCGCCAGGACGAAGTGGCGAACCAGCTCAAGATTTCGCGGGCATCGGTCGCCATGTATCTTCGCAAGGCGCGCGAGACCGGCATCGTCAACATCTCGACCTCGACGCAGCTTTTCACCGACGATGTCATTGCGCGCAGGCTGGAGGACGCCTTCAAGCTCGATGCCGTCTGGATCGCGCCGGAAAACGCCTATGTCGCCGACCCGTCGACCGACATCGCCGTCCTGGCGGCGAGCGTCTTCCTGGAACTGGTGAGTAAGGGCGACCGCATCGGCGTCGCCTGGGGCCGCACGGTCTACACCATCGCCGACATCATGTCCTATGCCGATCTGCAGGACGTCACCGTGGTGCAGCTCTGCGGCAATCTCGGCGCGCCCTATTCCTACCGACCCGATCAGTGCACGATGGAGATCGCGCGGCGGCTGAACGCCAAGGGTCTGAATTTTTACGCGCCGCTGGTGCTGTCCACGGAAGAATTGGCAGAGGGCCTGCGCGCCGAGCCGGTGATCCGCGACCAGCTTGCCGGCATCGGCGACTGCGATCTCGCGCTCTATTCCGTCGGCGCCGTGGACGCCGACAGCCATCTGGTCAAATGCGGCGCGCTGACGCCGGCCGAAATGGCCGCGCTCCGCAAGGAAGGCGCGGCCGGCGTCATCGCCGGACAGATCATCGATGCAAGCGGCGAGGCGCTCGACTGTAGCTACAACCGGCGGGTCATTTCCGCCGAGCTCGCCTCGCTGCGCGCCATCGGGAAGCGGCTGATGGTGGTGCAGGAGGACAGCAAGTTCGAGCCGCTGCTGGCCGCAATCGCCGGCGGCCTCTGCACGCATCTGGTGGTCGGCGCACATATGGCGGGGCGCCTCCTCGATCACGCCGGCGCGGTCAGCAAAAAGGCCTCGTAGGAAACCACCCTCGCCGCGTCTGTCATCAAGACGTCGCGGCTTCCTGTTCATGAGCAGACAAAATACGGAATCGGACGGAACGACATGAAGAACCTTTGGAACGACGCTGACGCGGAAAAGATGGTTGCCGACTACGCCAAGCAGGGCGTCCGCCGCGACCTTGCGCTGCGCGTCTACACGACCCGCCTGCTCGGCGGAGAGCCGCGGCTGGTGCTGCATGGCGGCGGCAATACTTCCTGCAAGACCAAGGCCACCGATCTGGTCGGTGACGAATGGGACGTGCTTTGCGTCAAGGGCAGCGGCTGGGACATGGCCGTCATCGAGCCGCAAGGCTTGCCGGCGGTGAAGATGGGCGCGCTGCTCAAGGCGCGCGCGCTGGACACGCTCTCCGACGAGGACATGGTGGCGCTGCAGCGTTCCAATCTCATCGACCCCGCCTCGCCGAATCCATCGGTCGAGACACTCCTGCACGCCTTTCTGCCGCTTAAATTCGTCGACCATACGCATTCAACCGCGATCCTTGCCATCGTCGACCAGGAGAACAGCAAGGCGCTGGTGAAGACGGTGTTCGGCGACAAAATGGGCTACGTGCCCTACATCAAACCGGGCTTCGAGCTCGCCAAGGTCGCGGCGGACGTTTTTGACGCCGACCCCAGCGTCGAAGGCCTGATCCTCGACAAGCACGGCATCTTCACCTTCGGCGACGATGCCAAGCAGGCCTATGACCGCATGATCCACTATGTGACCATCGCCGAGGACTATATCGCCAAGAACGGCAAGCCGCAGGCGACCAAGGCGGCGCTGCCGGTAAAGCTCGCCAAGGCGAGCGACATCGCGCCGACTCTGCGCGGCGCTGTCGCAGTGGCGCGCGGCGAAGGC
>NZ_RZSV01000357.1:0-3926 GCF_004023205.1 Mesorhizobium sp. M1A.F.Ca.IN.020.03.2.1
TCCGCCGAATAGTCCGTCCTCAACTTCACCGCTGAGCCCATGGCGCGAATCTCCTTTGCGCCATCGAATCACGGATCGACCCAATCCGGAATCCTCAACGAGTCAGCCTTCAAGACCCTTGGTATAATTCCAGCGGTCGTAGTGCTTGGAGCTGACATCCTGACGCGCGTGGTTCTGCAAGCGGTCGCGAATCTCCTTGGGAACGCCGGCCTTGCCAGCCAGCGTCTTGAACGTCCGCCGGCAGTCGCGGTTCGTCGCGTAGGCGCCGAGCTTCTTCTTGGTCCGCTTCCCATCGCGCCACTGCTGAGCCATCCAGTCAGCAGTGACACTGCTTCGCATGGGCTTGAGAGTCCAGCAGGGCTTTCTGCAGGTAATTTGAGAATAAATTCGGACAACGTCGATTGTTGTTTCGATGCTTCAGGGTACGTGGGACCCAATGGACCCCCGATCAGTCTGCTCAGAAAAATTGAGCTACTTCAACGCGATCGCCTTCCTGTGGAGTGCTAAATCAAGCTGCGGCAACGTTTCCGTTTTTGCAGCAATATTGAGATTCATACGGACAAGGGTCTCACAATTAAGCGCAATAACCTGCACAAACCGCCGCATTCTCACGTTTAAGTGCAGTCCGACATACTGCTCACCGGCAGCGAAATGATGTGCGAGCTGGAACCGGCGCCAAAGCACGATCAATTGCCTTCGCTGTTGAACCAGCGACCGATTTGCTCTCTCTGATTTCGTCGTTGCTTAGGCGATCCCCGAAAAGGTCAGAACAGCCAGGTTGCGCGTTTTCCAAGATGGATCACCCCATACTGCGCGTAGCAATGCTAAGGAATCTAATACCGGATCAATTTGCGCTCGATCGCAACCGCGATCATGAAAAGCAAAATGGACAGCAAGGAAGACAACACGATCGCCGCGTAGAGCCGGTCGGATTGATAATTGAACGTTGCTTGAATGATCAGCGCGCCAAGCCCTTTGTCGGAACCGATCCATTCGCGCCATCTCTTCGGCGGTGCTGAGCTTCATCGAGCCGGGCGATCGCATTGTGGCGGTCAGGCACATCTATCCGGACGCGTTCCGCCTGTTCGGGACGTTGCTCGTGCTTGGTGCATCAGATATCGGATGTCGTCCGAGGAATAGCCATCGACGGTCATAATTTTGCTGATGATCGGTTCGTTCAGGATTTCGTCAAGCGTGGGCTCGCGCTCGTATGCCATGGCGTCGCCTCCCAGGGAGAGTCAGCTAACCTCGATGCAACATGGCAACCCGCCGCTCCAGGCCGGCGCGATCCATCACCTTGATCTTTCCTTTGCCGAGGCGGACTACACCTTCGTCGCGCAGTTCGCCCAGCTTCCGGTTCACGGTCTGTCGGGAGCATCCGACGATGCCCGCGAGGTTGGACTGGTTTACCCGGATTTCCGGTCGCTTCTCATTCGTCAGCTGACAGAGATGGATGTAAAGTCGCTCATCCGCCGAATAGAACTGACTGACCGATTTGGCGCGGTTGTCGCGTTGCAGCCGTTCGTAAAAGAGTCTGGCCTGATTGCGAATGAAAACTGGCGATTGCAGATACGTGTAGATCACGGGCGTCGGGCAAAACAGCAGCGCACTGTTCGGCAGGGTCATACAACTGGCCGCGCAGGCATTTCCGGAAATCGCCTCCACATCGCCCAGTATATCCCCTGGAGCGGCGACGTGAACGACACTGAGATTGCCCTGGCTGTCGCAGTAATTCACCTCCACCAGTCCCTGCGCCACGATAAAGAACCCCGAACACAGTTCTCCCTGCGACAGGATCTCCGTCGGCTCGGTGTAGCGGCGCAGGGCGCAGACGTCGACAAAGGCAATCTTCTGGTCGTCCGGCAGATCGGCCAGAAGGTCACATTCCATCAGGTGCGGAAAGGCGAGGCTGTTCTTCATTGCCGCGTCCCCGGCAGCGGGGTCAGAGCGCACGCGGGCTGATCGGGCTTGGCGCAGCATGATTCGATCTGCGCCACCGCCTCGCGATAGATGATGTTCCAAACTGCTTCGTCCTGCTCGAAACCAGGCGGCATCGCATGCGACATCGCAAATCGCCGGGCGAGCGGATCGGCGCCCTGAGGGTGCTCCTTCCCGGTCATCAGCCGTGTGAGGCTGCCGCAGGTTTCCGTCTGGCCGATACGGTGGCAGCCGGAACAGGTATTGTCACGTAGCGCGAAAGTCTTTGTCGGCCAGGCATCAAAGCCGAATTCCGGGCCCACATGGAAATAGGGTCCGAAAGGCGCCACCGGCACCTCGCGCCAGACCTGCCCGACAAATGGCGAATACATAATGGGATCGTTGTCATGGCAATTGCCGCAACCGTCGCCGGCGACGATTTCCGGCGCGTTCCAGAAGCTATTGTCCGTCGCCGCAGTGGGGGATGGCACCTTCATGCCGTCCACCGGTTTGTCGCGGCTGCCTGAGGCCTGGAACCAGCAGGTCGCGCCGGTCGCGGGATCATGCGCAATCACGTCGATCTCGTCGAAATTCATGCTGGCCGGATCGCGGATCACCTTCTGGCGGCACATGACTGAAACCATCATTGTCTCAGTCGACAGCGAGAGGATGCGCGAATGCGGCACGCATTGCCCGTCGGAGCCCGGCCCATTGTCCAGCAGCGCCGGGCGGTCGCATTCCATCTGCGGCTTCGGATCGTTCACGGAAACGCCATCCACAGTCACCGGAACCGGAATGCCATCGGCGCAGGAGAATTCGGGCAGCGGACCGACGAGCACGCGGCAGGCCTCCGCATAACGTTGGGAACTGGACTGTGCGGCGGTAGGCTGCGGCATGACAATCAGCGCCGCGACGAGCCAGAGATGCCGGATCATTGCAGGTCTCCTTTCGCCGCAATTACGGAAAGCGCAGTTTCATGCAGCGCCTCGACATAGCGGACATAGCCCGAGCACCGGCAAAGATGGTCTCCGATAGCCATCGAGATCGCCTGACGCAGGTCGTGTGGCGGCGGCCCGTCTTCCAGCTCATCCAGAAACAGTTTGGCCGCCACCACGAAGCCTGGGGTGCAATAGCCGCACTGGAAGGCGAAGTGGCGCAGGAAGGCCTCCTGTACCGGCAGAAGGTCCGGCCCGGCTGAGACGCCCTCGATGGTGGTGATCGCAGCGCCGTCCAGGATGGAAAGCGGCGTCGAGCAGCTGATGACGGGCGTTCCCACCGGATTCGGCGGTTTAGCCATGGCAACGGTGCAGGCCCGGCAGACGCCGATGCCGCAGCAGAACTTCGTTCCCGTCAGGTTCAGATCGTCATGCAGGAAGTCGATGAGCCGATTATCGCTCCGGGCATCGGGCACTTCCTGCGGCAAACCGTTTACTGTGAATTTGATGCTCATTGCGCCAAGCCTTTCAGGATCTTTTCAGGCGTGATCGGCAGAGAGGCAAAACGCTGCCCGACCGCATCCCGCAGCGCATTGGAGATTGCGGGCGCAACGGAACACATGACGGCCTCGGCAATGCCCCGGCCGGCTCGGCCGTCGCCAGGGGTTTCGGGCAGGATGATCAGCTCCTGCGCCCGGGCGCCCGGCCGATATTCCACACCCAGCGGCACATCCTGCATCCGCGCCAGATGATAACGGTTCAGGTTCCACTGCCCGTTGGCCGGCCCCTCCATCCCTGGCGGCATATCTTCCAGCAGTGTCTGGGACAGCGCCATGGCGATGCCTCCCTGTGACTGGCCTGAGACGAGTTCCGGCACATGCACGCGGCCCGCGTTCAGGATGCTCACGACATTCTCGACCCGTACCTGGCCATTGCTGCGGTTCACCGTCAGCCCAACGATGTTCAGGCAAGGCGCCCAGACATAGCGGGCATAGCGCTTGCTGATCGCGTCAGGGCCGTTGGTATTCTGCCGTACCACCCTCTGTGGGTTGTCTGCTTCGGGGGCATAGTACG
>NZ_RZSV01000358.1:0-3899 GCF_004023205.1 Mesorhizobium sp. M1A.F.Ca.IN.020.03.2.1
GGGCAGACGACGGTGAGCAGATGACACGCGGAGTGCATACGCATCAGAAGATGCCGCCGCCGCCAGTCGATGGCGAGCTTCAGCTTTTCACCGACCGCCGGCAGGGCCTGTTCAGGGGCCGGCACATGGATGATCTCGTCCTTGGTTTCGCCGGTGATGGCGGCGGCGATCGCGATGCGGCTGCCGTCGGCGCGCTCCAACATGCCCGTATCGCCTGGCTGTCCGCCCGACGTGGCATAGAAGATCGTGCGGTCGAGAAGGATGCCGCCGCGGTCATTGATGGCGACGACTTGCGCCTCCGCCGTGCTCAGATAGGCGTCGTCGCGAAACAGCGCTTCGGTTCTCTGCGCCATCAGGCCACCTTTTCGAACGGCACCGGGATGTTGGCTTTTTCGTCCATCCAGCCAGGGACCGGCAGGTTCTTGCTTCGCAGGAACTCGGGATTGAACAGCTTCGACTGGTAGCGCGTGCCGTAGTCGGCGAGGATCGTCACGATGGTATGGCCGGGGCCAAGCTCGCGCGCCAACCGAATGGCGCCGGCGATGTTGATGCCCGTCGAGCCGCCGACGCACAGTCCCTCTTCCTGGATCAGATCGAAGATGATCGGCAATGCCTCCTCGTCCGGTATCTGGTAGGAGAAGTCCGGCGTGAAGCCGTCGAGATTGGCGGTGATGCGACCCTGGCCTATGCCTTCGGTGATCGAGCTGCCGTCAGCTTTAAGCTCACCGCTGGTATAGAAGCTGTAGAGCGCAGCACCCAACGGATCGGCAAGTGCGATCTTGACTTGCCTGCTCTTGGCCTTGAGCCCGAGCGCAACGCCGGCGAGCGTGCCGCCGGAGCCGACGGCGGACACGAAGCCGTCGACCTTGCCGCCGGTTTGGGTCCAGATCTCCTCGGCAGTCGTGCGGATGTGGCCGTCGCGGTTCGCGACATTGTCGAACTGGTTCGCCCAGATCGCGCCGTTCGGCTCCGACCGTGCCATCTGCTCGGCGAGCCGCCCCGAAAGCTTCACATAGTTGTTCGGGTTCTTGTACGGCACGGCCGGCACTTCGATCAGCTCGGCTCCCAGGATCTTGATCGTGTCCTTCTTCTCCTGGCTTTGCGTGTCGGGGATGACAATGACTGTCCGGTAGCCGAGCGCCTTGGCGACCAGCGTGAGGCCAATGCCGGTGTTGCCGGCGGTCCCTTCGACGATGACACCACCGGGCCTCAGCAATCCGCGATGTTCGGCGTCCCTGATGATGAAGAGGCCTGCACGGTCCTTGACCGATTGTCCCGGATTCATGAATTCGGCCTTGCCCAGGATCTCGCAGCCGGTTGCGTCCGAAGCCTTGTTGAGCCGGATCAAGGGGGTGTTGCCGATCGCTTCGATCACATTACGGGGCATGGGGATTCCTTTATGCGTGCGGCGAGACCCTAAAAACCGGAAGCCGCGGTTTCAAGGCAAGATTTTGCCTGGTCCAGTCGCATTCGGGACGCTGCAATGCTCCCGAGCATTTCAACGATGTCATCCAAAAGCGCTCTTTTCATCCCATTTCTTCGCCGCTAGAGCACTAGCCCAGATAATTCGCAGGACTTTCAATGACACTCTACCGGGCCAACCCGAAAGACGGTGTCGCCTGGATCACGGGCGGCAGCAGCGGCCTCGGCCGGGCGCTGGCCAAGGACCTGGCGAGGCAAGGCTATGCCGTCGCGGTGACGGCGCTGGCCAGCGATCCAGCCGATACGCTGCTGGTTGAGACCGCGCAGATGGCCGGCCACGTGAAATCCTTTCCCTGCGATGTGACCGACGAAGAAGGGATGGCACGCACTGTCGCGGCGATCGAGAAAGACATGGGGCCGATCGTGCTCGCCGTCTTCAACGCCGGCAACTATATCGCCACCCCCGGTGAGCATCTCGTGGTGCGCGATTTTCATCGTTCCTTCGCCGTCAATTATTTCGGCATCGTCAACGGACTGGTGCCTGCGGTCGACTATATGCGCACGCGAGGACGCGGGCATGTCGTCCTGGTCGGGTCGGTCACGGCCTATTCCGGCTGGCCGACCACCGCCGCCTATGGCGGCACCAAGGCGGCAATCAACATCCTGGCGGAATCGCTGAAATACGACTTCGACAAGATGAACATCCGCATCCAGGTGATGAATCCGGGCTTCGTCGACACGCCGCTGACCGAGAAGAACATGCTGCCGATGCCGGGCCTGATGCCTGTTCACCGGGCATCGCGCCGCATGGCGCGCGGCATCCGGAGGGGAGGCTTCGAAGTCACCTTCCCCTATCACATAAGCTGGCCGCTGAAGCTGCTGGGCCTGCTGCCGCGACCCGTAGGCCGACTGGTGATCGGGCTGACCACCAGCTGGCGGGGACGGCCGTTGTATTTCGACCGCAAGACGCCGGGCGAAAAAAGTCCAACGGACAAAGCGGCGTAAAGCGCCTCGCGCTGAAACGCATTCAGGCAACGCGCTTTATGCCTTTCTATGCAAGTCGTTTCGCAAAACCGTCGCAGGCTTTTGCACGACATCCGCTGATCCGGGAGAGATTGCCTCTCGGTGGGCACCGCCATAGGTTGAGAATTGTTGCTTGGAGTCGGTCATGGGGCGACGGATCTTGCTTGCGGTACTGGGTCTCGTCGTTATCCTCCTCTCAGGCTTTTACCTCGGCCCACGCGTGGCGGTCGATACGACGATCCGTTTCGATCCTTCGGCGATCGGCGACGATCCGCAGGCCTATCTGGCGCGCGAAGAAGCGGCCGTGCCCAATATCCGTGACGGGTTGGACAAGGAGATCATCTGGGCGAATCCGTTGGTTCACGCCAAGACCAAGCTTGCGATCGTCTACATCCACGGGTTTTCGGCATCCAAGGGCGAGATCCGGCCGCTGCCGGACGACGTCGCCGGGGAGATCGAGGCCAATCTCTTCTACACCCGCCTGACCGGCCACGGGCAGGACGGCGCGGCCATTGCCGAAGGCAGCGTGAATGCCTGGATCAACGACTATGAGGAGGCACTGGCGATCGGGCGCGCGATCGGCGAGAAGGTGATCGTTATCGCCACCTCGACTGGCGCCTCACTGGCGACATGGGCTGCAGCCCAGCCTGGTGCTTCCGACGGCGTCGCGGCAATCGCATTCATCTCGCCTAATTTCGGCGTCAAGGCGTCGGGCGCCGAGGTCCTTACACTGCCTTGGGGCAGAGAGATTGCCGAGCTCGTCGGCGGCAGGGAGCGCAGTTTTCCGGCGCGCAATGCGCTGCACGAAAAATTCTGGACCACCAAATATCCGATCGCGGCGGCCTTGCCGATGGCTGCGCTCACCGAGCTCGCCTATCGCGCGCCGGTCGAGAAGGCGACCATCCCTGCCCTGTTCATCTTCTCGGATGCCGACAAGGTGGTCCGGCCGGACCGCACGCGCGAGGTCGCCGGCCGCTGGGGCGGTCCGCACGAACTGGTGCCGGTCGACGATACGGGCGATCCGGACAACCACGTCATTGCAGGCGATGCGCTATCGCCGCAGACCACGGGCTTTCTGACAGAGCGGATCGTGGTGTGGGTGAAGGCGCTGATGCAGCAGCAATCAAGTCCGTGAAACGAGAAACGGCCGGAGCGTTGCTTCCGGCCGTTATGCTGTTTCAATCAAACCTCGGTGGGACTTTAAGCGGCCCGGTTCGCCGGCCGCTTGCCGCCGAAGCGGCGCTTGTTGTTGCCCTTGAAGCGCTTGAAGCCGTCAGGCTTGTGCTCGCCATTCGGCTTGGCGCCCGCAGGACGTTCGCCTTGCGGCTTGGGCGCGAATTGGCGCTCGCCACCGGGCTTGCCGCCGAAGCGCTTCTTGCCGTTGTTGCCGCTGCCGGGACGGCGGCCATCACGACGGCCGCCATGGTGCTCGCGGTCATTGGCCGGCTCGAAAT
>NZ_RZSV01000359.1:0-3887 GCF_004023205.1 Mesorhizobium sp. M1A.F.Ca.IN.020.03.2.1
GGCAAGAGGCGCATGGCTGCTCTTCCTGCCGCCCTACAGTCCGGATCTCAACCCGATCGAAATGGCCTTCGCCAAGCTCAAGGCGCATCTGCGCGCAAAGGCCATCAGAACCATCGACGCCCTGTGGTAGGCCATCGGCGATATCTGCAATCTGTTCTCCCCAACAGAATGCAGAAACTACTTCACTGCCGCAGGCTATGGACTCACATGAAAATCCGCCGCTCTAGCTTAAGTGAATACGCGCCGAAATAGGCCGCCGAGTTGGCTATTCTCTATTGGCGACGAGCCATGCGCGAACTCTGGCGGCGTCAAGATCAGCGATCCTCGGCGGATTGGACACAGACAACATGCGAACTACAAACAATTCTCCCAGTTCGGGGTATTCATCGTAACGCTCCTTCGCAATTTCGCTGCCAATTTCACCTGCTTCCCTTAATCCATCAAGATGCGCCTCCAGTCTCTCTATCAGACGGCCAAGGCGCACGTCATCCATGTCAGGATTTTCGGCAGGGTGGAGTAGATGGTAGTCGTAAACGGTCCATAAGAATGCCGCCATCTCGGCATGCTGACGGACAATTTCGCGAAGAACTGGCGCGGGCATCAATTCAAATTGACCGAGCCGCCGCGGATACGGTTTGCCGCGCTGGCGTGGCTTGTCAAATACGTACCCCGTATTGTGATGTGGCCATCCTTCTCCATGACGATGGTCGCCTTGCCGCAGCGAAGCTCGATACGCTCGTTGGCGCTAATTCGGATTCGATCACCGTCTCGAATCACCGTCGAAGTATCCGACTTGGGAACGGAATCAATGATGCGCCCCACGATAAGCGGTCGACCGGGATCTCCGTCTTGAAACAGCAGAGCTACCTCTGCGCCAATCATTTCCGAAGTGAGTTCTGCAAGGCTACGCGCGGGAACAGCCGTCTCTCGCAGGTTGCCCGGAAAGACGACCAAGGGGGCATTCTCGCCGAAGCCCAGGAATATACCGATCACAACTCCGTCGATCCGTTCGGCCGTCCGTGTCATTTTTTAACGCCCTCAATTCTGCTTTATTTCCGAACCTTTCATCGTGATATCGCTAGAAGCCTTCACGTTGATCTTACCCGATCCTTTGACCGTGATATCCTTGCCTTCGATCGTGATCGTGCCGTCCTTCTTCATGCCGATTGCAGCTGATCCGCACTTGATGACGATTGAGTCTCCCGCGTCGATCACCAAATCTTTCCCAACTCTGATAGCACCGTCTTCGTTAATCTCGACCACGCTGCCCTTGCCAATCTTCAGTGCGCGTGCGCCAGCCACTTGCGTAGCATCGTCTTCTGCAATTTTGGCGCTGCGGCCCTTGCCGATTTCAGTAGTCTGACCGCCTCCAATTTTGAAACTCTGATCGGCGCCGACATTGACGCTTTGCCCGGTTCCGATGTTCCAGCTATCAGCCGCTCCAATATCGTGGCTCTGCCCAGTTCCTACCGTCACGCTCCGCGACGCGCCGATCGTGTTCGTCTGCGAAGCGCCCACGGTCCTCGCTTCAGCCGCCCCAACTGTATCCACACGCGCGGCACCCACCGTCACCGTCTGCACCAGCCCAACCGTCTGCGAGTGGTTGGCGTCGATATTCTCCGTCGAATTCGCAACAATGTGGATGGTCTCATTCGCATGGACCGTCAGCGAGCGGTTCGCCCCCACCGTTTCGGTGTCGTTCGACCCGATATTCGTCGTCTGGTCGACGCCGATCTTGACCGTCTTGTTGTTGCCGACGTCCTCGTCGAGGTTGTGGCCGACGGAGTGCTTGGCGTCGTGGTCGATGCGGTCGGACTGGTCGTGCTGCACCAGCTTGTTGCGGTCGTGCTTGATCAGCAGGTGGTGGTCTTTCTGCGCCTGGAAATTGACCAGTTCGGAGCCCGCCTTGTCCTCGAACATCAGCTCGTTGTAACCGCCGCCGCCCTTTGAGGAATTGGACTTCCAGCCCGATTGCGTCGCATTGCCCGGCAACCCGTAGGGCGGCATCTGCGACGCGTTGTAGACCCGGCCGGTGATGATCGGCAGGTCCGGGTCGCCTTCGATGAAGTCGACGATCACCTCCTGGCCGATGCGCGGGATCTGAATAAAACCCCAGCCGCTGCCGGCCCAGGTTTGCGACACGCGCACGAAGCAGGAAGAGTTCTGGTCCTTCTTGCCGAGGCGGTCCCAGTGGAACTGCACCTTCACGCGCGCATATTTGTCGGTGAAGATTTCTTCGCCCGAAGGGCCGACCACCGTCGCCGTCTGCGGACCGCGCATGATCGGCCGCGGCGTGATGCGCGGCGGCCGGTAGGGCAATTTGGTGGGCGCCACGCCGAGCACCACCTTGAAATTCTCGCTATGGGCCTCGTTCTGGGTCCGGTAGCCCGGATCGAACAGCCGGTACTCGGCGCTGATCACCAGATAGTCCTGGTTCTGGTCGTCGCGCGGAAAGCTTTCCAGCTTGAACTTGCAGCCAGAGAAGAGGCCGCGCACGGTGCCCACCGCCGTGCTGCGCTGGTGCACGGCCTGAAGCTCCTCGCGGCGAATTCCCGCAATCGTGTCGCCTCGCCCGACATCGAGATGCGCGCCGGGCTGGCGATAGTTTTCGCCCGCGGCCTCCTTGTGGCTGAACGGCTGGGCGGACTTCGCCATCAAATCCGCGCCGGGCTTCTCGAAATCAAAGTCGGTGTGGGCATAGGCCCCCGGCCGCACCGCGCTGCCCGGAATCCATTCGGTGATGTACTCGACGTCGCGCCGCGAGCCCTGGCCCTCGAAATTGTAGAGCACCTTCTCGTAGCCGGGTGCCGGCTTCAGCTTGCTCATCGCGTCGCAGAGCACCAGGGTATGCTTGCCCTCGTCATGTTCGAAGAAATAGAAGATGCCCTCGTGCTCAAGAAGCCGCTGCACGAAATCCAGATCGCTTTCGTCATACTGGACGCAATATTCGCGCTGCGGATAAGACCCTTGCAGCCGCTTCTCGAATTTCGCGATGCCGTATTTCGAGAAGATTTTCTCGACGATCTCGACCGCCGTCATATTCTGAAAGATGCGGCAATCGGTGGTGTTGCCGAGGAACCAGAGCCATGGCCTGACCATCGCCTCATAAAAGCCGAGCCTGTCCTCGATGCGGATGAGCTTGAATTCCGACACAAGCCCGCTGAACCAGCGTTTCGGATCGGATTCGCCCTCGACCGAAACGACGCCGCCCAGCATCTTCAGCGGATCGACGTCGTGGCTCTTGGAGACGAAGCCGATCGTATAGGCGAAACAACGGCTGATCTCGTCGCGCCCGACGAGATGGGTGAAGGTCAGCACATCGCCGCCAACGGGCGTCTGCACAACCGTGGCGCGTTCGTTCGGCATGGGTCGTGCCCCTCCTGGACGCGGCCGCCAGTATGATGGATTGAAGCCCCCGCTATGTTAACCGCATCACGTTCGGGAACTTTTCGCACCCACCGCACCGGACCGTTTTCAGCCTAGCACATGTTTGGTGGCGGCCAAACAACAGCTGTGGCTAAACGCCGGTGTGAAACGCTCCTCTCCCGCCGCGCTCGCAAGCTGCTAGAATGCCAGAGCAATTCCCGGAACACCGCATAGCGATTTTCCGTTCGGAGTTGCGTGAAGAATAAGCATTTGTTGACCAAGTTCGGCGACGCTTCCGGATGTTCATCTCGCTCCAGATCAGCAATGTCAGGCTGCCATCCGGCGCCGCCGCGAGCTACGCCGCCCGCGACCGCAGTTTCGAGATCGGGCGCGAGAATTGCGACTGGACGCTTTCCGATCCGGACAAGATCATCTCGGGCCGGCATTGCGAAGTCCGCTTCCAGGCGGGCGGCTTCTGGCTTTACGATATCTCGCGCAACGGCACTTTCGTCAACGGCTCC
>NZ_RZSV01000035.1:0-34798 GCF_004023205.1 Mesorhizobium sp. M1A.F.Ca.IN.020.03.2.1
GACGAGCCCGAGCCCCAAGCCCTTTTCCTTCGAGGTATTGAAAGGCGTGAACAGCGATTTCAGGATCGCCGGCGGAATCCCCGGTCCGTTATCGGACACGATCAGCGCGACGCCGTCGGCGGTTTCCGCGGCGGACACTTCGACCCGAGCACCGTCACGCCCCTCGAGCGCTTCCAACGCGTTCTGGAACAGGTTGATCAGCACCTGCTCCAACCGCAGCCGGTTCCCCATCACTTTCAGCGTCGCCGGCGGCAGCGTGATCGCCAGCGCGTCCAATCGGCCGGCAAAGCGGCTCCTGAGCAGCACCACTGCGCCTTCGATGACGCTGCGCAACTCGACCGGCTCGGCGGCGGTGCGACCCTTGCGGGCGAAAGCTTTCAGCTCCTCGGTGATGGAGCCGATGCGTTCGGTCAGCGCTGCGATGGCGCCGAGATTTTCCTCCGCCGGCGCCGTCTGCTTGCGTTCCAGGAAAACGCGCGCATTGTCGGCATAGGCGCGGATGGTCGCCACCGGCTGGTTGATCTCATGCGCGACGCCCGCGGCAACCTGGCCGAGCGTCGCCAGGCGGTTGGCCTGCACCAGCTCCTGCTGCATGACCTGCAGCTTGGCTTCGGTGCTGCGGTGGTCGGCGATCTCGGCCTGCAGCCGGTCGCGCGCGAGGCTGAGGTCCTGCGTGCGCTCGACGACGCGCCGTTCGAGTTCGGCGCGCGCCGCCTGCTCGGCAGCGATCCGCATCTGCGCGGACTGCCGGCGCCACAACAGATAAGCGGCCAAAGCGAGCAGCGGGACAAGGACGCCGAGGGCCAACAAACGCATTTCGCGCTGCGCCGCCGCGATCGGCGCTTCCGCCGGCACGAGATAGTCGAGGCGCCATGGCGTCGACGGCACGGCGGTGGATAGCCGCAGATACTCCGCGTCGCTGCCGCCGGGCGTGATGGCGTGCACCAGTGCGACATCGAGGCTCAGCGGTTGCGGTCTCGTGATGGGCAACGGCACCAGCGGAGCCTCGCCGAACTGCTGGCTGGCGCGGATGTCGGCCGCGACTGGAGCGGCCAGCGGCGCCGTCGTCATGAAGCGCCAGGAGGGCACGCTGGTGATCAGCACCACCCCATGCTCGTCGCTGACATAGGCCGGGCGGTTCGCCTCGTGCCAGTCGGCTTCGAGCTGGTCGAACTCCATCTTGACCACGACGACGCCGAGCGGGGCCGCCGCACTCCCGACACGGCGCGAAATGTAGAGGCCCGGGCGCTTGCTGACATTGCCGAGCGCGAAATACTCGGCCGTGCCGGATTGCATGGCGCCCGAGAAATAGGCGCGAAAACCGTAGTCATTGCCGACAAAGCTAACCGGCTCGCGCCAGTTGCTGGAAGCGATGGCCAGCCCGTCCGGGCCGGTGACGTAAAGCACCGAGGCCTTGGTGCCCGAAACCAGCCCTTCGAGCTTGCGGTTCAGCACGTCGATCGAGGCGGGGCTGCGCTCAGCGAGCGCGTCATGCACCTGCTGGTCTTCGGACAGAAGCAGCGGCAGCGCGCGCGGGTTTTCGAGCACCGCACGCAGCAGCGCCACCTTGAGATTGGCGTCGGTCCGCCCTTGCGCCGACAGCGCCTCGATCTCGGTCGAGCGTCCGTAGAGGCCGGCGCCATAGAGCGCTGCAAAGACGATGAGAAGCGCCACCGCCGCAAACAGCAGCCAGGCGCGCCGCGCCCGCCCGGCGAGCAGTTCGGGCGTCGAAGCGAGGGCAGCGGCGGGGCGTTGCAGCATCGCCCATTTGTGCATGATTTCGCACAAAGCACAATTCGAGCTATGCGGATCGCCGCACTGCGCTGTCGAATGGCAAAGCGCGTTGCGTCAGAAAACCAAACAAAATCAATGCTCGACGCCTCAAGGCGCAATCTGGCACGGCCGTTGCAAATGCATCCGCAGCAGCCGCGAGGCTGTGAAGGTCAACTGCCCCGGGAGGTCGAGCTTCTCGATCGGGGCCGAACGGAGGACATCATGCAGACGGCAATCGCTGCCGCGGAACCGCGCGGCAAAGTTCCCTTTTATCGGCATCTTTACGTGCAGGTCCTGGCGGCGATCGCCGCCGGCATCCTGCTCGGCCATTTCTATCCCGACATCGGCGCCTCGCTGAAGCCGCTCGGCGATGCCTTCATCAAGCTGGTCAAGATGGTGATCGCGCCAGTGATCTTCCTCACCGTCGCGACCGGCATCGCCGGCGTCTCCGACCTGCATAAGGTCGGCCGGGTCGCCGGCAAGGCGATGATCTATTTCCTCGTCTTCTCGACGCTGGCGCTCATCGTTGGCCTGATCGTGTCAAATGTCGTCCAGCCCGGCGCCGGCATGCACATCAATCCGGCGACGCTCGACGCCTCGAAGGTCTCGACCTTCACCGAGAAGGCGCATGACACGACGATCGTCGGCTTCCTGATGAACATCATCCCCGACACCATCACCGGCGCCTTCGCCCAGGGCGACATCCTGCAGGTGTTGTTCTTCTCGGTGCTGTTCGGCGTCGCTCTCGCTTTGGTCGGCGAGCGCGCTCGTCCGGTGGTCGACTTCCTGCAGGCGCTGACGGCGCCGATCTTCCGCCTCGTCGCCATCCTGATGAAGGCTGCGCCCATCGGCGCCTTCGGCGCCATGGCCTTCACCGTCGGCAAATACGGCATCGGGGCGATCGCCAATCTCGCCTTCCTGATCGGCACCTTTTACCTGACGTCGCTGCTCTTCGTGCTGATCGTGCTGGGAGCGGTGGCATGGTACAACGGCTTCTCCATCCTGGCGCTGATCCGCTACATCAAGGAAGAGCTGCTCCTGGTGCTCGGCACTTCCTCGTCGGAGGCAGCGCTTCCCGGCCTGATGGCCAAGATGGAGCGCGCCGGCTGCAACCGCTCGGTGGTCGGTCTCGTCATCCCGACCGGCTATTCGTTCAACCTCGACGGCACCAACATCTACATGACGCTGGCAGCGCTGTTCATCGCCCAGGCGACCGACACGCCGCTCACCTTCGGCGACCAGATCCTGCTGCTGCTCGTTGCCATGCTGAGCTCCAAGGGGGCCGCCGGCATCACCGGCGCGGGCTTCATCACCTTGGCGGCCACGCTTTCGGTCGTGCCTTCGGTGCCGGTTGCCGGCATGGCGCTGATCCTCGGCGTGGACCGCTTCATGTCGGAGTGTCGCGCGCTCACCAACTTCGTCGGCAATGCCGTCGCGACCATCGTCGTGGCGCGCTGGGAAGGCGAGCTCGACCAGAAGCAGTTCGCCGCCGCCATGGCCGGCCAGATGCCGGAGGAGGCAGACCTCGCGCTCTCAGGCGGCCTGCAGCCGGCCTGAGCGATCGAAACAATTCCCGGAAAATTGCCTCGGTGACTTCACCGTAGCCTTCGATCCGGAGTTGCACAGACAACGAGCGTCCACCCAAGCCGAAACAGGCCGTGGCTCCGCCGCGGCCTGTTCTTTTTGTCGGACGCCGAATAGGGTGGCGCGGGCCGGCATTCTTGCCGGTGCATCCAAGCGTGAGGGCCGACGGATGAGCAGCGCGTTTCCCGAGATCTACCTTGTCCGCCATGGCGAGACGGAATGGAGCGCATCGGCAAAGCATACCGGCCGCACCGACATTCCGTTGACCGCGAAAGGCGAACAGGCCGCACGCGGCGTCGCCGACCGCCTCAAGGAGCAGACCTTCCAGGCGGTCTGGTCGAGCCCATCGCAGCGCGCCTTCGACACCTGCCGGCTGGCCGGCTTCGGCGAGCGCGCGCTCAAGAAGGCCGACCTGCAGGAATGGGATTATGGCGCCTATGAAGGCGTGACGACGAAGGAAATCCTTGCCGGACGTCCCGGCTGGCAGTTGTTTCGCGACGGCTGTCCGGGCGGCGAGACGGCAGCCGATGTCGGCGCAAGGGCCGATGCGATCGTGGCCGAAATCCGGACGGCGGCCGGCAATGTGCTCATCTTCTCGAGCTCGCATTTCCTGCGCGTGCTTGCGGCGCGCTGGATCAGCCTGCCGCCGGAAGGCGGCGAACATTTCGTCCTCGATACCGCGAGCCTCAGCATCCTCGGCTACGAGCACGACCTGACCGAACCGGTCATCCGCCGCTGGAACCAAAAGTAGTTCCGGCCCCTGTTAAGCGGCAAGCATCGCCAGCTCCACGGCCGTTAAATGCCGCGCCTTGCCCTTCGCGAGATCACCCAACTGCAGCCTCCCGATCGCCACCCGCACCAGCCTGAGCACCTCGATGTCGAAGGCGCCGAGCATGCGGCGGATCTGGCGGTTGCGGCCTTCGTCGAGCACGATCTCCAGCCAGGCCGTGCGCCCGCCGCTGCGCAAGAGCGCGATCGAGCTCGCCGTCAGCAATTCCCCGTCGACGACAGCGCCTTGGCGGAACCGCTCGAGCATCTTCTCGTCGGGCGCGGAAGCAATCTGCACATGATAGGTCTTGGCGACATGCGAGGCAGGATCGAGCAAGCCGTTCGCCCAGCGCGTGTCGTTGGTCATCAACAGCAGACCTTCGCTCGCTTTGTCGAGACGGCCGACCGGCGACACGAAGGGCAGGTCAAGATCAGCAAGGCAGTCATAGACCGTGCCGCGCCCGTCGGGGTCGTCGCGCGTGGTGACCAGCCCGCGCGGCTTGTTGAGCATCAGATACACTTTTCGTTCCGCGGCGACCTGTGCGCCATCGACTGCGATGCGGTCGCGATCCGGATCGACGCGCAGCGACGGATCGCGCGCCACCTTGCCGGCAACGCGCACGCGTCCTTCGGCGATCATCAGTTCGGCCTGCTTGCGCGAGCAGAATCCTAGCTTCGACAGCGCTCGGTTGAGGCTGACTTTTCCAGCGATCGGTCGTCGCGGGAATTCGGGAAGCTGTCGTAGGGGCTTGCGTGTCATCGGCCGACAGATGCCATGCCGGGCAACGCCGGCGCAACCTGGCCGCCGTGCTTGCACTTCTCGCATTGCCTTTCGCTCGCAGATCGGCCGCACCTTGATCCCGCGCCAGATCCCGGCCGGCCTGGTCGCCACGCTCGCTGGCGGTCCCGTGCTGATGTGGCTGCTCCGGTGACGAGAAGCGGTGCAGCCAACGTTTCGGGTGGTGACGAGTACCTGACTTTGCTGAACCGGCAGCGTCGTCGACCGCAATCAAATCACGGTTCCGGCGGAGCGCTCAACCGCCGGTAAGGGACGCCGTCGAAGGTTGCCGTCACGAAGCTCTTCACCGACATCTTGCGCTTATGGCCGTCGCTGCAGGCATAGACCGGCCAGCCGGCCTCGCTGCATTCGCTGGCCGCGCAGAGGCGGGCAAGGCAGTTGCCGACAGTCAGCCGGAAGCCGCCTTTGCCGGCGAAGCTCTGCAGCAGGCTGCCATCGGCCGAGCGCCATGTCCGCTGGCGAAATTCCGGCCGCAGGGCCAAAGGTTCGAGAGGGGCGGCGAGATTGGCGGTGCCGGTACGCGCCATGAGCTGAAGACGGTACCGGGCCATCCCGGTCGTATATGCGGTTACGAGGTCGGACTCACCCGAATACGCGGACGCCAGATCGGAGCGGTCGAAGAGAGGAGCCGCTCGCTCGCCTGCTTCTGTTGGCCTCGCAAGGGCAACAAGGGCGACAAGGGCCAAACAAGCTCGCACCATTTTGATTTCCAGCAGCCATGCATCTCCGGCCTGCCAGCGCCCCCGGCTGCCTTCCACACCATCCCGCCAATTGCTGCGCGGTGCAAGCCGCTGCGCCAATAACCCGTGTCACCCATTGGGCGCCGGCGGCAGTTCGAACAGGGTGGCGCCATTCTCCTGTCCCCGCTCGACATAGCCGATGAGCCGAAACCATTTTGCGACGTCCGGTCCATCGAGCCAGCTGCGCGAGTGCACGGGCAGGTTGCCGGCGAGCGCCTGGATGTGGCGGATGTGACGCCTGCAGAAGCGAACGGTTGCCGCTCTGAAGAAGTCCTCCTGCGCGGCAAACAGCGTGTCGGCCGCGTCGCCATGCTCATGCCAGGCGATAAAGGCGACGGCCTGCGCGCCCTCGACCAGCGCATGGGCCCGGCCTTCCTTCAGGTTCATCATCAGATTGTCGTAGGCGGCCTTGCTGTCCTTGCCGGCCGCCAGGTACTCGTCCGACATTCGCTTGGACAGGCCGCGGAAAACATCCTCGAGATCTCCGACCGTCGCTGCGCGTGCTCTCATTTCTCCTCCTGACAGCCCGGCGGGAGTTTGCCCCATGGGAGGAGGATCACCAAGCAAATGAAATCCGCCATGCGCCTGACACGCGCAAATGCATTTCACTTGGCTTAGATGGCCGGTTGCCGCGCTCCCTGCGAGGCGCAGCCTCGATTCCTCAATGGACACAGGTGTCCATTCAAGCTAAGTTCGCCCCGCGCGAAGGTGGACGACTTTGTCGAACCGCGGCAGAACGGGATGGGTTATGGACTTTCGAGGACGGGGCGAGTTGATTGCGCCGGTTCGGTACTGCGCCGCCGATATGGCGTCTCAAGGTTTCTTGGCCCGTTGCACTATCGCTCACGTGATGCGGGCCTGAGCGCATGACAAGGCACTATTCAGCGCTTTCGCTATTCAAGGAAGGCGTCGCCGGCCAGACGGGCTGGGAGAAGGCCTGGCGCTCGCCGGAGCCCAAACCGCGTTACGACGCCGTCATCGTCGGCGGTGGCGGCCACGGCCTCGCCACGGCTTACTATCTCGCAAAGAACCACGGCGTCACCAATGTGGCGGTGCTCGAGAAAGGCTGGATCGGCGGCGGCAACACCGGCCGCAACACAACCGTCGTCCGCTCAAATTACTTCTACCCTGAAAGCGCGGCGATCTACGGATTGGCGCATAGTCTCTACAAGAGGCTATCGAAGGATCTGAACTACAATGTGATGTTTTCCGCGCGCGGCATTCTCACCCTCGCGCATAGCGAAGCGGGAATGGAAACCGCTGCCCGGTCCGTCAACGCCATCCAGGTCAACGGCATCGATTGCGAATTGTTCTCGGTCGAGGACGTCCGCCGGGTGGTGCCGATCTACAATTTCGGCCCGGATGCCCGCTACCCCGTCTATGGCGGCACCTGGCAGCCGAGCGGCGGCACGGCCCGTCATGACGCTGTCGCCTGGGGCTATGCGCGCGCCGCCAGCCTTCTCGGCGTCGACATCATTCAGAACTGCGAGATCAGCGACTTTATCATTGAGAACGGGCGCTGCCGTGGGGTCGTCACGTCGCGCGGCGCAATCCGGGCCGAGCGTACGGGGATGGCGGTGGCCGGCCACTCCTCGGTGCTGGCGGCGAAGGCGGGATTCCGGCTGCCGGTCAATTCCTATGCACTGCAGGCCTGCGTGTCCGAGCCGGTCAAGCCGATCATCGACACGGTGGTGATCTCGCCGGATACGGGCGTCTATGTCAGCCAATCGGACAAGGGCGAACTGGTGATCGGCGGCGCGCTCGACCGCATCCCGTCCTATGGCCAGCGCGGCAACTTGCCGGTGCTGGAAGGCGTGATCGCAGGCATGCTCGAAATGTTCCCGATCTTCGGCCAGCTGAAGATGATGCGGCAATGGGCAGGCATCGTCGACGTCGTCCCCGATTCCTCGCCCATCATCGGCGAATCGCCACTGCCCGGGCTTTTCCTCAATTGCGGCTGGGGCACGGGCGGCTTCAAGGCGATTCCCGCCGGCGGCACGCTGCTTGCCCATTTGCTTGCCACCGGCAGGCACCACGACATCAGCCGGCCTTTCGATCTCGACCGCTTCGCCCGCGGCCGGCTGATCGACGAGGCTGCCGGCTCCGGCATTGCCCATTGAAGGTGTAGAAAAGATGCAGCTCTTTCCCTGTCCGTTCTGCGGGCCGCGCGAAGAAAGCGAGTTTCACTATGGCGGCGAGGCCGGCAATTTGCGGCCCGACGGCGGGGACGTGACGGCCGAGCGCTGGGCCGGCTATCTGCATATGCGCAACAACCCGAAGGGGCCGACTCGCGAGATCTGGATGCACCTGACCTGCGGCGAGTGCTTTGCGATGAGCCGCGACAGCGTCAATCACAAGGTGTCGGGTTCCTCCGTGCTCGGCGACGCGGAGCATGGCGCATGAGCGCTTCGCGTCTTGCCAATGGCGGCTGCGACATCGATCGGGCCCGCCCGCTGAGCTTCACTTTCGACGGCACGCGCGTCGACGGCTTTGCCGGCGACACGATCGCGTCTGCCTTGCTGGCGAGCGGCCGGGCGATCGTCGGCCGCAGCTTCAAATATCATCGGCCGCGTGGCATCTGGGGATCCGGCGTGGAGGAGCCCAACGCGCTGGTCGATGTCGAAAGCGCCGGCGGCCGCGCGCCGAATGCGCGGGCAACGACCGTGCCGGCGCGGGACGGCCTCACGGTCAAGAGCGTCAACGCGTCGCCGACGGCGCTGGCCGACCGCAACGCGGTGCTGGACCGCCTTGCCCGTTTCCTGCCCGCCGCATTCTACTACAAGACCTTCATGTGGCCGGACTGGCACCTGTTCGAGCCGCGCATCCGCGCCATGGCCGGGCTCGGCGTCGTCGACCGCAATTGGAAGCCGCGTCACGTCTCGGACCAGATCAACCACCATTGCGACGTCCTGGTGGTCGGCGCCGGACCGGCCGGCCTCGCCGCGGCTGCCGGCGCGGCGGCAGCCGGGCACTCGGTCGTCCTGGTCGACGACCGGACGCATCCCGGCGGGTCGCTGCGCCACCGTGCAGGCGAAGTCGACGGTGCCAAGGGTGCGGCATGGGTCGATGCCACGGTGGCCCGGCTGAAGAGCAGTGGGCATCTCGTGCTCAGCGATACGACCGCCTTCGGCCTATATGATCACAATCTGGTCGCGCTCAACCAGCTTCACCGCGACGGCCGACCCGACACGCTGTGGCGCGTGCGCCCGCGCCGCATCGTGCTGGCGACGGGCGCGATCGAGCGGCCGGTCCCGTTCGCCAACAACGACCTTCCGGGCATACTCTCCGCTGACGCGGCGTTGAGCTACCTGCGCAGGCATGGCGTCCTTGTCGGCCGGCAGATCGTGGTCGCAACCAACAATGACAGCGCCTACGAGCCGGCCTCGGCGCTGGCTGCGGCCGGCGCTTCGGTGACGGTGGTTGATTGCCGGCGTGAGGGTGGCGTACAGGCGAAGAGCGGTATTCGGGCCCTCGCCGGACGCGCCATTGCAGCGGCGCGCGGCCGCAACGCCGTTCAGAGTGTTCTGCTCGACGACGGTACCGCCCTTGCGGCCGATTGCCTGCTCGTCTCGGGCGGCTGGACACCCACCGTGCATCTGTTCTCGCAGGCAAAAGGCAAGCTCGCCTGGAGCGATCAACTGTCGGCTTTCATTCCCGCAGAAGCGATCGAGGCGATCGGCGTAGCCGGCGCCGTCGCCGGCACGGTCTCGCTTTCCGAGACCTTGGCCAGCGGCCTGGCGGCTCTCGGCGGGTTCGGCTCAGCGTCGCCGGCACCTCGCAGCACTGGCGAGGAAAGAACGCTTGGCGTCGTCAGCCTGTGGCCGAAGCCCAAAGCCAAGGGCCGCGTCTGGATCGACTACCAGAGCGACGTCACCGCCAAGGACGTCGAACTGGCGGCGCGGGAGAATTTTGTCTCCGTCGAGCACCTGAAGCGCTATACGACCCTTGGCATGGCGACCGACCAGGGCAAGACGTCGAACCTGAACGGTCTGGCGCTGCTGGCCGCGGTTACCGGCCGCGCCATCTCGGATGTCGGCACCACCACCTACCGGCCGCCTTTCACGCCTGTGCCGTTCGCCAGCCTGGCGGGAGCGCGTCGCGGCAGCATGCACGCCCCGGTCCGTCGCCTGCCGCTGGAGGCAAACCATCGCGCAGCAGGCGGAGTGTTCCAGGAATATGGCGGCTGGCTGAGGCCGGCCTATTACGGAAGCGGCGAAGCTGCAGCCACGATCCATGAGGAAGCGCGGCGCGCCCGGCAGTCCCTTGCGCTCTTCGACGGCTCGGCGCTCGGCAAGATCGAGGTGATCGGTCCGCGCGCCGCCGAATTCGTCGACTTCATCTATTACAACACCATGTCGACCCTCAAACCCGGCCATTGCCGCTACGGTTTCATGCTGTCGGAAAATGGCGTCGTCTTCGATGACGGCGTTCTGGTTCGTCTCGACGAGCACCGCTTCATCGTCTCCTGCTCGTCGTCGCATGTCGCCGCTGTCCACGCGCGTCTCGAAGAGTGGCGGCAGGATCGTTTCGGCCGCGATGCGGTCTATATCCACAACGCCACCGCGCAATACGCCACCTTGACCATTTCGGGTCCGAAAGCGCGCGGGCTGATAGAGGGGCTCGATCTGGGTGCTGCGCTGGACGATGCCAGCCTGCCGCACATGGCGGTTACCGCCGGCCGCTTTGCCGGCGACGAGGTGCGCATTGCCCGGGTCTCCTTCACCGGCGACCGAAGCTACGAGATCTCCATCCGCGCCGACCGGGCCGAGGCGCTCTGGGCAAGAATGCAGCAGGAAGGCCGCGCGTTCGACGCCGTGCTGCTCGGGCTTGAATCCCTGATGATCCTGCGCGCCGAGAAGGGCTTCATCGTCATCGGCAAGGACACCGACGGCAACGTCATGCCGCACGACCTCGGCGTCGCGGGACCGCGGACCAAGCGTACAGGTGAGTTCGTCGGCCGGCGCTCGCTTTTCACCGAAGCGGCGAGCCGAACCGATCGCAATCAGCTTGTCGGCCTGGCTGTCGGCGAAGGCGAGGCGCCGCTGGCGACCGGCGCGCATGGTGTGGAGAAAAGCGGCGACCGGCTCCGGAGCATCGGCTTCGTCACCTCCAGCTATCAAAGCCCGACCCTGGGCCGCCCCGTCGCCCTGGCGCTCATCGAACGGGGTGCCGCACGGCATGGCCAAACGATCGACGTTCAGCACCTCGGCGTCCTGCGCCAGGCCACCATCGTCGCGCCCTGCGCCTTCGATCCGGAAGGGAGCCGCCTGCATGCGTAACCTTGCCGAAAAATGGCCCCCAGCGCCCGACTGGACCACCGCGGTCCTGAACACGGACGGGATTAGCGTGCGCACATTGGACGGGCTGAAGCAGCTTCTGGTCAGCGGCGACCTGACGGCTTGGGCGCAGGCTTCGGGTCTCGCGGGGGAAGGAGTCGGAGCCGGCGCGGTTGCCAACGGCGACAAATACATGGTGCGCATCGCGCGCGATCGTATTCTCGCCGTGAGCGGACGGCCATTACCCGTCGCGGCCGGCTGGCACGCGGCCGGTTTCGCGGTCACGGTCATGGATGCCGGGCTGCATGTATTCGAGATCGAAGGGCCGGGATTGGCCGGTCTGGTCGCCAGGGGCACGGCGCTCGATCCGAGGCAGGCAAGTCTCTCGGCTTCGATCCTTTTTGCCGGCTCCGGCGTTCTCTTCTACCGGTTCGGCAACCCCGATCGGGCGCGTGTGCACGTCGACCGGAGCATTGCCCCGTATCTTTGGGAGTGGCTCGAACAGGTGCAAGTATTGTAGCGGGGGCGGTTTCAGGTCTATCTAGCCGGCATTCAAACCTGGCCGGCCCGACATGCCTTCCGATTCCAGTGCAGATGCAGTCGTGCGACGGTCCGGTCTGATCGGCAACACCAAGGTGACGCGCGAGGACTGGATGAAGCTCGCGCTGGAGACGTTGATCTCCGAAGGCGTGGAGGCGGTGCGCGTCCTCGCGCTCGGGCAGAAGCTGAACGTCTCCCGTTCCAGTTTCTACTGGTACTTCAAGAGCCGTCAGGACCTGCTCGATCAGCTTCTCGACTATTGGCGCAACAACAACACCCGTTTCATCCTCGAGCAGGCCGGCCGGCCCGCCGCGTCGATAACTGAGGCCGTGCTCAATGTCTTCGAGTGCTGGCTGGATGAGAGGCTGTTCAATCCGCGCTTGGACTTCGCCGTGCGTGCCTGGTCGCGCCAGTCCGCCAAGGTCCATCGTATCGTGAACGAGGAAGACGATGCGCGGGTCGATGCCATCCGGGCGATGTTTTTGCGGCACGGTTACGCAGACACCGAAGCCTTCGTGCGGGCGCGCGTGCTGTACTTCACGCAGATCGGCTATTACTCGCTCGAGATCGTCGAGCCGGTGAGCAACCGTCTGTCTCTGACGCCGGCCTACCTGCTCACGCACACCGGCAAGCAACCTCGCCAGGGCGAGGTGGAGGCCTTCGCCGAAAAGGTGCGGGTGCGAACCGGCAGTTGACCATGGCCGACTGCTCGGCGGTCCGCAGCGCCGTCACCTGCAAACGTTTCTCAAACACGTTTCAGCGCTGTGAGATCGGAAATCGTCTTCCTGATCACCGCTTCCACCTTCGACCGTTCCTCGCCGCCGATCGGCAGGCGCGGCTTTCGAACGTGTTCCGGAGCGCCGTACACCAGATGCTCGGCGAATTTGATGTACTGCACCAGCTTGACGTCCGTATCGAGATGAAATGCCGGCGTCATCAGCCGATAGAGCGGAAGCGCTACCGCATAATCGCCGCCGCGGGCGGCGTTGAACAGCGATACGCACTCGGCCGGCCATGCATTGGTCATGCCCGAAACCCAGCCGGCGACACCGAGCGTCAGGCTTTCAAGGATAAGATCGTCGACGCCGCAAAAGATGTCGAAACGGTCGCCGAAGGCGTTGAACAGGTCGGTTACCCTGCGGATATCGCCGGTCTCTTCCTTGATGGCGACGATGCCAGGAACATCGACCAGCGCCTTCAGCGTCTCGACGTCGACGTCGACCTTGTAGGCGAGCGGATTGTTGTAGATCATCACCGGCAGGTCGCTGGCCTCGGCCACGGTCTTGTACCATGCCACCGTCTCATGGCGGTCGGTGCGATAGGCGAGACTGGGGAAGGTCATCAGCCCCTCGGCTCCAAGCTTCTGGTAGTTGCGAGCCGCCGCGGCCGCGTCGTCGGTGGATAATTCCGCAAGACCGGAGAGCAGCGGCACCCGTCCCGCCACGACTTCCCTGGCCGCTGAAACCACGGCATCGCGCTCGGCCTGTGTCAGCGTGGCATTCTCGCCAAGCATGGGCAGGACGATCACGCCTGACACGCCGTTCTGAACAAGCCGCTCGATGCTGGCTTGCGTGGCTTTCAGGTCGACTACGCCGGAAGCCTGCATCTTGGTCGTCACTGCTGGAAACACGCCGCTCCAGGTCATGGAATGCTCCTTGGTTGGGGTGTGGCCGGCGGAGGCGTCATAGAAGGGACGCATGCCGTATCGCCGGTCGGCACCAGCTTCCCATTTCTAACGCCACATGTTGACCTGCCAAGCCGCAAATGCGTCTTCGCCATAGCCCAGCGGTTTGTCGCGAAGAAACCGGCGCCGATCCGTCAGCGGCCTATTGCAGCGGATGCCGATGCGATCGGCGCCAGCAGCAGCATGCCAAAAGCCGGGCGCATAAGACGGCTGCTTCGGGTAACGGCGCCCAACCGGTCGCCAAGGCGCGCGCCGCTCCGATCAGGCCGTCACGTAAATGCTCCCGGCCTCGACGGTGACTGGGAACGTCCGCGCGCGAACGGACGGGTTGACCAGGGCCGCACCCGTCTGGATGTCGAACTCCCACCCATGCCAGGCGCAGCGAACGATTTCGTTCTCGCGGTGGTAGATGAATTCGGGTCCCTCGACGGGAGCGGTCGTTCCGCATTGCGGCCCTTCGCAAAGCGGAGCGCCTCGGTGAGGACAAACATTCAGCAGCGCATGGAAACTATCGCCGATCCGGAACACGCCGATCGACAGGCTGCGCACCTTGGCGATGAATGGCGTCCCGACCTGGATCTCGTCGGCGCGACAAATATACGTCTTCTCGGCCATTTGGGTCCTCGTCACGCTGCCGCGGCGGCTTGCGGGCGGGGGATCCGCTTGTAGACATCGAGCGCATTCTGGCCGAGCACCTTGCCGCGCCATTCCGGCGGGATGTGCAGCGTGTTAACGTCATCGTAATCCCAATGCGGGTAGTCGGACGCAAACAGCAGCGTGTTCTCCCCGTCCATCGCTTCCAGGAGCGCCCAGAGGTGTTTGACGTTCGACGGTTGCTCCAACGGCTGCGTGGAGAAGCGTATGTTGCGTCGACAATATTCCGACGGCAGCATCTTCAGCCATGGCGTCTCCTTGCGCAGGGCTTTGTAGTCGGCGTCAAGTCGCCAGAGCACCGACGGCACCCAGGCGATGCCGCACTCGATGACGACAAAGTAAAGATCCGGCCATTTTTCGAACACACCATGCGCGATCATGCTCGCGACATGCGACATGGCCGACATGTGCAGGATCGCATGGGTCTCCCAGAAGAAAGTCGTGGGCGCGGGCGCGACGGCATTCCAGTTGATGCCGCCATGCCCGCCAAGATGTATGGCGAACGGCAAGCCGACCTCGGCACAGGCCTCGAAGATCGGGTGATAGAACGGATCGCCATACGGCCGCACCGAGCCTTGGGAGGCCAGAACTTGCGCCATCCGGGGATGCGCGCCGAGCCGCCGGATCTCCGCCGCCGCAAGGCGTGGGTCCTGCGGCGCGATGACGATGGAGCCCATCAAGCGGCTGTCTTTCGGCAGCCATTCATTGATCTGATAGTCGTTATAGGCGCTTACCAGCGCGCTGGCGTAATAGGGATTTGCCAGCGTCGAAGCCTCGATCGGCTCGTCGCCAGTCAGGATTGCCACTCCGATATTGTATTTATCGAGGTGCTTCTCCTTCATGATCAGGTAATTGTCCGCCTCGACCTTCGGCCGCACGTCCTTCCGGGAGAAATCCTGCGGATGAAACCAGGGGCGATGGCCGTGCGGAAAGGCGCCGACGGGGCCGGTCTTCTCGCCTTCGATGAACATGTCTTTCCAGACGCCGGACAGGTAGGGCTCCAGCACCGTCGCGCTGGACCAGTAATTGTGGCAATCGCAATCGACTATGAACACTTGTCCCTCTTGATGATGCGGGCGCCGCTGAACGCCCCTGGATTCCTGCATCGAACTTCCGCCTTGTCAGTGTTTGGATCAAGCGTATGATCGGGCCGATACGATCGTAAAAATCGATTGGCTTGCCTATGCAACTGGAACAGGTCGAGACCTTTCTGGACATCATAGAATCGCGGAACTTCAACCGGTCGGCGGAGCGCCTCGGACTGACGCAATCGACGGTTAGCACCCGTATCAAGAACCTGGAAACCGCCGTTGGATCCGAGCTCTTCCACCGCGGACGCGCCGGTGCCGAGCCAACGGCGGCAGGGCGGCGGTTTGAGGCCTACGCGCGGTCGATGCTGTCGACCTGGTCCCAGGCGCGTCACGATGTGCGCGCCTTCAACAGGTTCGAGGGGAGCCTACGGGTCGCTGCCCAGGTCGGGATGACCCGCTCGATCCTGCCTGGTTGGCTGGAAATGCTGCTGCAAGTCTTGCCCCGGTCCTCGATCCACGTCGAATCCGATTATTCGCCGCAGATGATATCGGATCTGAGCCTGGGAAACCTTGATATTGCCGTTGTTTACGCTCCGCGCTACCTGCCCGAGATCACATATGACCAGCTCATGGTCGAAGAATATGTGATGGTCTCGACCACGGCGCGCAGGCTTTGCGATGTAAGCCCCGACAGTTACATCCGGCCGGGTTACACGGTGGCGCTCGAGAAGGCTCATGCCGAGGCGCTGCCAAACCTGACTGCGTGCCGGCTTTCGATGGGCTCCGAGACGCTTGCGGACAATATGCTGCGGCGGGCCGGCGGCACATGCTACATGCGCGCCGAGGATGCGCGACGCTTCGCCGCCGAGCGCCCCTCCCACATCGTGGAACAAGCTCCAACTCTGCATCAGCCCGTCTACACGGCGGTCCTCGCCCGACGCCGACATGAGCCGATCATTAAGAAAGGCGTCCGCGCGCTTCACCTTGCCGTCATGTCGCTGGAGAGTTGATCGATACAATCGATCGTAAACGGCTGAAGCGCCTCCTGTATCGAATGCAGGCCTGCTGGCAAGTGCTGATCGGCACGGCGGCACACGGTCCTAAGCGATCTTCATCGCCTTGCAGATTTCTTCGACCAGCATTGCGGCCGAGACCGAGCCGGGGTCCGCATGGCCGAGCGAGCGCTCGCCGAGACGCGCGGCGCGACCGACGGTTGCGATCATGTCGCGCGTCGCTTCCGTGCCCCGGCGGGCAGCGGCGGCTATGGCATCGGCGTTGTGGCCATTGACTGCCGCGTCGGCGGCCGGCCCCCAGGCGTCGAGCATTGTCTTCTGGCCGGGTTCCGCCTTGCCACGCTGGGCGATGCCGTCGCGCATCGCCGCAATGATGGTACGCAACTCGCCGGTCGGCATCGATGCGCGCGGACCCGCGGCCTTGCCGGCGCGCAGAAGGGCGGTCGCGTAGAGCGGTCCGGAGGAGGCGCCGATTGCGTTGAGAAAGCCTTTCGCGGCGGCATTGAATATATCCTGCAGCGTGCCTTCCGCGGCTTGCGCCGCTTCGGCCGCGGCCTTCATGCCTTGTTCCATGGCAATGCCGTGATCGGCGTCTCCGATCACTCCGTCCAGCGCGCAGAGCCTGTCGCGTTCCGTCGCCATCCGTTCGGCGAAAGCGCCGAAGAGGGCTTTCAAATCCCCGGTCGTGAAATCCATCGCGCTCAGCTCCGGAACATGGCGCAGTCGCACGGATGGTCGATCATGCGTTGCAATTCGTCATCGAGATGCATGACGGTGATCGAGGCGCCGGCCATGTCGCGGTTGTGACGACGTGGCACTGGATGGCGGCGAGCCAGTCGCGGGGATGACCCAGCCCGGCTTCAGACCGGAAACAGGAAGGCCGTAGCGGGATCGAAGAAAATCTGACGTCCCGAAGCGGCATCGGTGCCGCCCGGTTCGGCTGTATCCGAAGTTGGCCTGACGTCGATCTCGTCGCCCGACCCGGTGCGCGCCACGACGCGCCGGCGATCGCCGAAGAAGGCGGTGTCGACGATCTCGACGGCAAGCGATGCATTCCCCTCCATGGGGGTCAGGCGGAACGCTTCCGGCCGCACCATCAGTCTGGCCTTTTGGCCGCGGCCGAGCGCCTGTGTGGCTTTCACGCCCTTGACGATCGAGCCATCGGCCAACCGCACCAAGGCAACGCCGTTCTCTGTTTCGAGGTGCTCCGCCGGCAGGAAGTTGGAATTGCCGATGAAGCCGGCGACGAACTCGCTCGCTGGTCTGAGATAAAGGTCCTCGCCGGTGCCGATCTGCTCGATGCGGCCTTCCTTGAACAAGGCGATGCGGTCGGAAAGGTGCAGCGCCTCTTCCTGGTCGTGCGTGACATAGAGGATGGTGACGCCGGTCTCGCGGTGGATGCGGCGGATCTCGGCCTGGATTTCCTGGCGCAGTTTCTTGTCGAGGGCCGAGAGCGGCTCGTCCATCAACAGGATCGGGGGATCGTAGGCGAGCGCGCGGGCAAGCGCCACGCGCTGCTGCTGGCCGCCGGACAGCGCGCCGGGATAGCGCTCAGCGAATTTTTCCAGGCGCACCAGCGCCAGCATATCGGCGACCTTGCGCTTCACTTCGGCATCCGGCCGGCGGCGCACCCGCAGCGGAAAGGCTACGTTCTCGGCGACGCTCAGATGCGGGAACAGCGTGTAGCGTTGGAACACCATGCCGATGTTGCGCTTGTGCGACGGCACCGAAAGCAGCGACTTGTCTTCCAAAAGCACGTCGCCCGACGTCGGATCCTGGAAACCGGCGATCGCATAGAGCGTCGTCGACTTGCCGGAGCCTGACGGCCCGAGAAAGGTCAGGAATTCGCCCTTCGGCACATCGATGGTGACGTCGTGGACGGCGACGAAGGCGCCGAACGCCTTTCTCACCGCGCGGATGGACAGGAATGGCCGGGTCATCTGGACAGTCTTCTGCGAAGGAGTGCGGTGACGATCATCAGGGCGAGAGTGAGGCCGACGAGCAGGCTGGACGCGGCGGCGACGACCGGGCTCAGATCGGCACGCAGGCTGCCCCAGATCTTCACCGGCAAGGTCTGCAGGGTCGGGCTCGCCATGAAGATCGCCACCACCACCTCGTCCCATGAGGCGAGGAAGGAAAAGATCGCCGCCGAGAAGATGCCGATGCGGATCGAGGGCAGGGTGATCCTGAGCCTTGCCTGCAGCGGACTGGCGCCGCACACGATCGCCGCGTCCTCGATGGATTTGTCGAAACCTTCGAGCGCGGTGGCGATCGGAATGATGGCGAAGGGCAGGGCCAGGATGGTGTGGGCGATGACGAAACCGATCGTCGTGCCGGCGAGCCCGATGCGCAGGAAAAAGGCGTAGATGGCGATGGCGAAAACCACCACCGGCAGCACCATCGGCGTCAGCAGCAGGACGCGCAGGAGCTGCCGGCCGCGAAACTCGCCCCTGACCAGGCTGAAGGAGGCGAGCAGGCCGATCAGAACCGCGAGGATGGCGGCCATCGCGGCGATCTTGGCGCTGGTCAAAGCGGCGTCGACCCAGGCCGGGTCGGCGAGCAGTTCCTGATACCATTTCAGCGTCCAGCCGGGTGGCGGAAAGGCCAGCCAGCGCGACGAGCCGAACGACAACAGGACGATGAAGACCACCGGTAACAGAAGGAAAGCCGCGATGAGGGTAGTGAAGCCGGCGAGCGCCGCACGCAGCCATCCGAGCCGGTCGTAATCGAGCAGCATCCTAGAGCCCTCCGGCGAGGCGCCTGGCGCCGACCATGCGCAATTGGATCGCGTAGAGCACCATGGTGACGGCGAGCAGCACGAAGGCCGCAGCACTTCCGAGCCCCCAGTTGAGCAGCGACTGCACCGTCTGGGCGATCATTTCGGCGAGCATCATGTTCGATGTGCCGCCGAGCAGCGCGGGCGTCACGAAATAGCCGAGCGACATGACGAAGACCATCAGCCCGCCGGCGGCGATGCCGGGCAGCGACAGCGGTAGCAGGATGCGGCGGAATGCCTGCGACGGGCTAGCGCCGCAAAGGGCGGCGGCGCGCAGCGTCATCGGATCGATGGCGCGCAGCGTGCCGACCAGCGGTAGGATCATGAAGGGCAGCATGATGTAGACCATGCCGATGGTGACGCCGGTCAAATTGTTGATGAGCGGCAGCGGCTCGTGGATGACGCCGAGCCCCATCAGCGCCCGGTTGATCACACCGGTGCGCTGCAAAAGCACCATCCAGGCATAGGTGCGGGTGAGGAGATTGGTCCACATCGACAGGATGATGATGCCGAAGACGACCGAACCGAGCGCCGGCGGCATGATCGCCAGCATCCAGGCGACCGGAAACGCGACGAGGATGGTCACGACGGTGACGACGGCCGCGACCAGGAAGGTGTTGAGAAACACCCGCACATAAGTGCCGCTGCCGAACAGCGCGGCATAGTTCTGCAGGCCGGGCTCGGGATCGGTGACGCTGCGCAGCAAGAGCGCGACCACCGGCACGACAAAGAACAGGCCGACCAGCACCAGGGCCGGCAGGGCGCCGCCGCTGCCGGCCGGCAGGCCGGCAATCGAGCCGCGGCTGAGGGAGTGTGCTTGCATCGAGCGGTTCCCGTCGTCCCGAAGGGGAGCGGCTTGCCGCGCCCCCGGCTTGCTGTGGCGCTACTTGGTCTGCCAGGCGTACCAGCGCGTGGCGATCTCGTCGCGGTGCTCGGCCCAGTAGTTCATGTCGAGATTGATCTGACTCTCGACGTGCGCGTCGGGCAGCCCTTTCACCACGTCGGCGGGCATTTCCGCCTTGGCCTTGGTGTTGATCGGCGCGTAGCCGCTTGCCTCGGCGAATTTCGCCTGGCCGGTCGGGCTGGTCGCGGCGGCGAGGAACTTCATCGCGCTGTCCTTGTTCTTGGCGCCCTTCGGCACGACGAGAACGTCAGCGGCGGTGAGGTTCTGGTTCCAGGAGACGCCGACATCGGCGCCGTCCTTCTCGAGCGCAAAGACACGGCCGTTCCAGAGCTGCCCGAAGGCAGCCTCGCCCGAAGCGATGAGCTGCTGCGACTCCGCGCCGCCGCCCCACCAGACGATGTCCGACTTGATCGTGTCGAGCTTCTTGAAAGCCCGCTCGAGATCGAGCGGATAGAGCTTGTCCGCCGGCACGCCGTCGGCGAGCAGCGCGATCTCGATCACGCCCGGCGCCGACCATTTGTAGAAGGTCCGTTTGCCGGGAAACTTCTTGGTGTCGAACATGTCGGCCCAGCTTGTCGGCTCACCCGAAACGGCGCCCTTGTTCCAGGCCAGCACGAAGGAATAGTAGAAGCTGCCGACGGCGTGCTCGTTGCTGAAGCGCGGGTCGAGATCGGCCTTCGGCACGGCGGCGAAGTCGATCGGCTCGAGCAGCCCGTCCTTGGCGGCCTTGATGGCGAAATCCATTTCCACGTCGACCACGTCCCAGGTGACGTTCTTGGCGTCGACCATGGCCTTCAGCTTGCCGTAGTCGGTCGGGCCGTCCTGCAGCACCTTGATGCCGGAGCTCGCCGCGAACGGCTCGGCCCAGGACTTGGCCTGCGCTTCCTGCGTGGTGCCGCCCCAGCTGGTGAATACCATTTCGTCGGCCTTGGCGGCGGTTGCCGATAGCAGTCCGGCGAGCACGCCGGCTAAGATCAGTCTCATGTCATTCTCCTCTGATTTCTCTGTTCCGTTTCTTGTTCTTGTCGCTGCACCCTCGGCATGCGTTCTCAGCGCATGACGAAGGGATCGGGAATCGGCTCGTCCGAGGTCTTGATCCAGACCGATTTCGAGCGCGTGTAGTCGCGGATGGCGTCGAGCCCGCCTTCGCGGCCAAGACCCGACAACCCGTAGCCGCCGAAGGGAACGAGCGGCGACACGGCGCGATAGGTGTTGACCCAGACGACGCCGGCACGGATGTCGCGCGCCATGCGGTGCGCCTTGCCGAGATTCGAGGTGAAGACGCCGGAGGCGAGACCGAAGGGCGTGTCGTTGGCTAGAGCCAATGCCTCGGCCTCGGTGTCGAAGGCGAGCACGCTCAACACCGGCCCGAACAATTCCTCGCGTACGCAGGGCAGGTTGCTATCACCGGCATCGATGATCGTCGGCGCATAGTAGAAGCCGGCGCCGGCGTCGGGGCGCCTGCCGCCGGTGACCAGCGTGCCCCCGGCGGCGAGGCTTTCGGCCACGATGGTCTCGATCCGGTCGCGCTGGCGCAGGGTCGCGAGCGGCCCCATCTCGGTGGCCGGATCCTGAGGATCGCCGATGCGGATCGCTTCGGCCTTGCGCTTCAACGGACCGAGGAATTCTTGTCTTACGGTACGCTCGATCAGCAGGCGCGAACCGGCGACGCAGCTCTGTCCGGTCGCCGCAAAGATGCCGGCGACGACCGCATTGGCGGCGCTGTCGAGGTCGGCGTCGGCGAAGACGACGACCGGGCTCTTGCCGCCGAGCTCGAGCGTCGTGTGCGCGAGGTTTTCCGCCGTGTTCCTGACGATGGCGCGCGCCGTGGCCGGGCCGCCGGTGAAAGCGACGCGCGAGACCAGCGGATGACTGGTCAGGCGCTGCCCGCACTCCTGGCCGAAGCCCGTGAGGATGTTGACGGCGCCGGCCGGAAAGCCGGCTTCGCTGACCAACTCGGCGAAGGCGAGCAGCGGTGCCGGGCCGTCTTCTGAGGCCTTGAGCACCACCGTGCAGCCCGCGGCAAGCGCCGGGCCGAGCTTGACCGCCGAGAGGAAGAGCTGCGAGTTCCACGGCACCACCGCGGCGACCACGCCGATCGGCTCGCGGCGGATGGTGACGTCGAGATCGGCCTTGTCGATCGGCACATGCGCGCCTTCATGCTTGTCGGCGAGCCCGCCATAGTAGCGGTAATAGTCGCCGACATAGGCGATCTGGGCGCGCGTCTCGCGGATGATCTTGCCGGTGTCGCGCGTCTCCAACTCGGCCAGGCGGCCCGCATTGGCGGCGACGAGGTCGCCGAGCCTGACCAGCAGTTTGCCCCGCGCGGTTGCTGTCATCGATGCCCAAGGCCCGGTGCGCAGCGCACGATGCGCGGCCTGGACGGCGCGGTCGACATCGGCTTCGCTCGCCGCCGGCATCTTCGCCCATGGCGCGCCGGTCGACGGATCGATGCTGTCGAAGCTGGCCGACGGCTCGTCGAAGCGGCCGTCGATGAAGTTCCTGAATGCGGCGTCGGTCATGGCCTTGCCCGTTCGTTCGCGATCAGATGAAGGCCGGCATCACCCGGTCGATGAACAATTGCAGCGATTTCTTCTTGCGCTCGTGCGAAAGGCCGCTGTCGATCCAGATCGAGTACTGGTCGAAGCCTAGCGTCTCATAGGCTTTCAGCCGCGCGACCACCTCGTGCGCCTCGCCGATCACCAGGTTCTGGCGCATCTTGTCCGGCGCGTATTGCGGCATGGCCGCGATCTCTTCGGCGCTCAGCGGTTCCAAAATGCCCTGGTGCACCGGCTTCTTGTTTTGGAACCAGGCGCCGAACTGGCAGTAGAAGTTCGACAGATCCTGGCTCAGCCGATCGGCATCGGCGGCGTCCTCGGCGACGAAGGTGTGCATCAAGAGCATGATTTCCGGACGCGGGATTTCGGGATGCGCGGCGCAGGCGTCGTTAAACCGCTGCATCAGGCTTGCAACCTCATCGTCGCCGGACGCCAGTGGCGTCACTTGGACCTTGCATCCGTTGGCGACAGCGAAGTCGTGCGAGTTCGGATCGCGCGCCGCCACCCAGATCGGCGGGTAGGGTTTTTGCAGCGGCTTGGGAGAGGAGGTGGTTGGCGGGAACTGCCAGAATTCGCCGCAGTGCTCGTAGTCGCCGTCCCAGAGACCCCGGATCGCCGGAATGATCTCGCGCATGCGCTGCCCGGCGCCCCAGGCATCGAGCCCGGGGAAGACCCGCTGATATTCGTAGCTGTAGGCGCCCCGGGCGATGCCGATGTCGAGCCGGCCGCCGGCAATCACGTCGGTCATCGCCGCCTCGCCGGCAAGCTTGATCGGGTGCCAGAAGGGCGCGATGATGGTTCCGGTGCCGAGGCGGATGCGGCTGGTCTTGGCCGCCAGATAGGCGATGTTGATGAACGGATTGGGCGAGATGGTGAACTCCATCCCGTGATGCTCGCCGATCCAGGCGGTCTCGAAGCCCGCCTCTTCCGCCAGTAGGACCAGCTCACCCAGCTCGCGCAACAACTCCGAATGCGGCTTGACGAGATCCGAGCGTTCCATATGCACGAAGAGCGAGAACTTCATCCCTGGTCACCTGTATTGAGGACGACGGTCCTGGCGAGCGGCCTTACCTCGCCTTCGACCTCGTTGCCGACATAGACGCCGAATGCGTCTTCAGTGCATTCGCGCACATAGCGGGTGAGCATCGAGCGGATGGCCGGATCGGCGATCTTCAAGCCGTCGATCGCGTCGATGTCGATCAGCCGGATGCCTCGATCGCTGGAAGCCGGCACGTCGAAGGTACCGCGATAGTAAACATGGGTGCGCGAGGGATTGCCCGCGTCGTCCCATACGGCGAAGAGGAAGCCGAGCTGGGCCTCGATGGCCTTTGCGGCCAGAAGCCCGTTGAGGCTCTTGCCGTCGCTTGCCGAGCCCAGCCCCCGGCCGCGCGGCAGTTCGAGGAAGCCGTCCGGCGTTTCGAGGAACAGGATACGGCCGCCGTTTTCGAGGATGGCGCCGACATCGGTGCCGGGCTGGGCGGCGGCCAGCGCCTCCTGACTGAGCCCGGGCGTGATGTAGGCGCCGCGGCAATAGCCGAGAGGCTGCGAGGTATTGTGCTGGAAGTCGCGGACGCGGCCGATCAGGATCGAATGGTCGCCCGCCTCGACCAACCGCTCCATATCGCAGTCGAAGGTTGCGACCGAGCCGTCGAGAACCGGACTGCCGGTCTTCCCCGGGCGCCAGTCGACCGACGCGAATTTATCCGCTGCCTTCGAGGCGAAGATGCCGGAGGCCGCTTTCTGGGTCTCGTTCAAAATGTTGATGGCGAAGCTCTTCGATGTCGCGAACACCGGATGACCGAGCGCCTTGTGGGCGATGCAGACCAGCACCAGCGGCGGATCAAGCGACACCGATGTGAACGAGTTGGCGGTGAACCCGCGCGGCTCGCCTTCCGCGCCGATCGTGGTGACGATGGTGACGCCTGTTAGGAAGGAGCCGAGCGCACGCCGGAACTCGCCGCTGTCGAAGCTGGCGTCCGCTGCTGCTCCTTGCTCCAGGCTTTCACCTTCGTTCAGGAACTCGGCGATGCATCGTGAGGTGAGATCCGGTGCCGCCGCCGCCATCATGTGCCTTTGGCCGGCGAGAACGGTGCAGCGGCCATGCGGCGCGAGCCTGGCCATGGCGGCCGACATTGCCGGCGAGGAGTTCTTGTCCTCGGAGCCGGTGATGAACAGCGCCGGCATGGCCAGGGTCTGCAGGCGCTCGGCGTGGTCGCCGTCGGCACGGGCGAACAGGCGATAGGTGCGGGCGTAGCCTTCGGGATCGACCTCGCTCAACGCTGCCGCCGCCTTCCCGGCCGCCGCCGTGAGCTCGGCCGGAACCGGATCGCCGAACCAGCGGGCGATGGTCTGGGCGACCCCCGCCGCATCGCCGTGGCCGGTGAGCGCCGCCGCGCGCTCGAGCACGGCTTGGGCCAGATCAGGCGGACGACGGAACACGGCATTGAGCGACACGACACGGCGGATGCGCTCCGGCGCTAGCAGCGCGAGTTCCTGCGCGACCAAAGCCCCCATCGAGTGACCGACGACGGACACCTTGTCGAGGCCGAGATGATCGAGCAGCCGGATCGCCTGCGCGGCATAGTCGGCGAGTTCCGGCTCCTGCGGCGGCAGCGGCGAGCGGCCGTGGCCAAGCATGTCGATGGCGATCAGGTCGAAGCGGTCAGCCATCCGCTGGATCTGCGGCTGCCAGATCGTCGCGTTCATGCCGACGCCGTGGATGAACAGCACCGGCGCGCCCGATCCGGCGCGGATAAAGCCGGTTCCGTCGGGCGCGGCTGCCCGGGTCCATCCAGGTGCGACGGCGTCAGCCATGCAGGTCGCCCACTTCCTTGAGGTCCTGATAGCGGTCGCCGATGCGATGGTGAGGACGGCCGCCGATCGAAGCACCGAGCGCCACGACCAACTCGTCCGGCGCCGGTGCGTCGCCGATCTGGAAATGCACGGTCAGATAGTGCGAGCGGCGGCCCTCGTCATTCTTGTCCATCAGCGGAATCATGATCGGTGTGTTCGGCCCACCACGCAGATTGGTGAAGGCGAGATAGGTCTTGGCGGCGACGGCGCGGCGATAGTGATTGCCGAAATGCAGTGTGTGGATCAGCGCCGAGGCATGCTCGATCTCGCCCGACGTGCCGCAGATCGCGGCCTTGCCGTAGCCCTCGATCGCCTCGGCCGAGCCGGCGGCGGCAACGATCTCGCGGGTCAGGGTTTCTCCAAGCACCGGCGCAAAGGCGCGGATCTCGGGCGAAAGATCCTCGATGAAGCCGCGACCCGCCCAGGGGTTCGTCAGCACGGCGGCGACGCCGATCAGGCGCAGCGGCTTGGATGCTGCCTTGCCGCCTTCGATCAGCGTGTTCTCGCTGTAAGTGACGATCTTGCGAATGGCCGGCTGCATGGAAACCTCTGTCAGGTGGCGCTCGAGAAAACGCCAACTTCTCTGTCGTCTTATGGTATACCATAGTATGGAGCACCAAATACCTTGTCAACCGGCCATGGAATCTGTTTTCGTGGCGGCCAAGGGAGCAGAGACATGCAGGACGACACGCTTCGCATCGATCGCAGCGCCAAAACCTTGAGAACATTGGCCCTTGAGCGCATGCGCGAGGCCATAATGGATTTTCATTTCCAGCCCGGCGAAAGGCTGGTCGAGCGGCCGCTTTGCGACCAGCTCGGCGTCAGCCGATCGGTTGTGCGCGAGGTCCTGCGGCAGCTGGAGGCTGAAGGCCTTGTGCAGATGATCCCCGGGCATGGACCGGCTGTGGCCAAACCGGATATCGGCCGCACCGACGAGATCTATGAGCTCAGGGCTTTGCTCGAGGGCATCGCGGCGCGCGCCTGCGCGCAATCGGCCACCAATGGCCAACTGGCCGTACTGGAGCACGCCCTCGGCGAGCTCTTCGAGGCCTGGGCCTCGGGCAAGCCGCCGGCAGTGATGCGCGCGACGACGAAGTTCTACGAAGCGCTTTTCGAGGCTGCGGACAAGCGTGTCGCCTGGGAGATCGTCAGCGGGTTGAATGTGCGCATCAACCAGCTGCGTTCGATGACGATCGCCTCGGCAAACCGTCGCGAGCCGGCGATCGCCGAGATGAACGCGATTATGGATGCGATCCGGGCGCGTAAGCCGCAGGAGGCGGAAGCCGCGGCACGGCGCCACGTCGAATCCGCCTGGAAGATCGCCCGGGACAAACTGCGCCTTGACCCTCTCTAAAGCGCGTCGTGCCGGAACGGATTCAGGCGACGCGCTTTCGCCCAAATCCCGCCATGCCGAATTCCGGTTTATCCTATTGGGGACCTACCTACGAGAAGACGGTCAGGCGAGCTCCGCCACAGCTCTTATCCGACGGTAAATGAAGGGTTCGCCCGCCGCATTGTCTGCCGCGGCGCGCCGCGTTTCGTCGGCGAGCATGCCCACCCGGGCATGGATCGGCGATTTGATGCAGACCGGATCCGTTGCGGCGGCATCGCCGGCAATCGCCATCGCTTGACATCTGCAGCCGCCCCAATCGATCTCGCGCCGCTCGCAGCTTCGGCACGGCTCCAGCATCCATTCGGTACCGCGAAAGGCATTGAATGCCGGTGAATCGGTCCAGATCTCGGCCAGCGAGCGCTCTCCGAAACGCTCGAAGCGGAGCGAAGGAATGGTCTGCGCGGCATGGCAGGGCAGCACCGTGCCGTCGGGCGTCACGATGAAGGCGTCGCGCGCCCAGCCGCCCATGCACGGCTTGGGATAGACGGCGAAATGATCCGGCGGGACGAAATCGATGTTGATGACGCCGGCAAGCCGTTCTTGCGCCGCCGCGACGATCTCCGCTTGCCGCTCGACCGCGGCGCGTTCGGGCATCAGCGCATTGCGATTGGCCAGCGCCCAGCCGGCATACTGCACATTGGCGATCTCGAGCCGTTCGGCGTCCAGCGAAAGAGCCAGGTCGATGAATTCCGGCACTTCCTCGATGTTGTGGCGATGGATCGGCGCATTGATGGTGAGCGGCAACCCGGCCGCGCGGGCGCGGCGTGCCGTCTCCAGCTTCTTTTCGTGGCTGCCGCTGTGGTTGCCGATACGGTCGGTCGTCGCCGGGCGGGCGCCCTGGAAGCTCAGCTGCAGGTGGTCGAGCCCGGCTTCGGCAAAGGCCGCGATCCGGCCCTCGGCAATGTTGATGCCGGCGGTGATGAGGTTGGTGTAGACACCGCGCGCCGAAAGCCCGGCGATCAATTGCTCGAGATCGCGGCGCAGCGTCGGCTCGCCGCCGGACAGATGCACCTGCAGAACGCCGAGATCGGCGGCCTGCGAGAAAAGATCGAGCCAGGTCTGGGTGTCGAGCTCACGATTGGCCTTGAGCAATTCGAGCGGATTGGAGCAATAAGGGCACTGCAGCCGGCAGCGATGCGTCAGTTCCGCCAGCATGCCGATCGGAGGCAGAAGCGGCTCGCTCATAGCTTCACCAGCAGCTTGTCCGACCATCCCTGCAGGAAGGCGATGACATCGGCCGCTACGGCCTCCTGTTCAGCATCGTAATCGGCCGCAAGACCAGCGATGATGTAGCCGACCGCGGACCGCCCGTCGCAGCGGCGCAATATGTCGAGACTGATATCGTTCGGCCAGAATACCTTTTCCGGCGAAAGCACGGCGAAGGCCTGCCGCACGGGGTCGTACTGAATACGCACGTGCCTCGGCAGCGATGGCATTGATTGCAAGGAGACGATGGCTCTCTCGCGCAGCGCCATCATCGGGTTGCCTCCGGCTGGAAGGCGCCCGGAGGGACGTTTCCCGGCGCGCCATAGGCATGTTGAAGTGCATCGAGCATCGCCCACAATATATCGCATTTGAACACCAGCGCATCGATCGCCCGCTGCTGGCGCTCGGCCGTGTCGGCGTGGCTCAGCACATAGGCGAGGGCGAAGTCGGCGTCGCGCGATGCCTGTTCCGGCCGCCGGCTGAAATAGGCCAGCGTGTCGTCGGTGATGTAGTCGTATTTGGCCAGCATCGCCGGCACTCGCTCGCCGATGATGATCGGCGAGAACATCTCGGTCAGCGACGATGCCACCGCCTCGAGCAGCGTGCGGTTCGTGCAGAAGGAAAGGTAGGCGCCGACGGCGAAGCGGGTCGCCGGCAGCGCCAGCCTTTCGCTCTTGACGGCTTCGGCATCGAGCCCGAGCGAGGTCGCCAGATGCAGCCAGCGCGCGATGCCGCCGCTCCAGCCGTCCTCGCCGTCGTGATCCTCGATGCGTTTGCGCCAGGCGGCGCGAAACGCCGGATCCTCGGCATGCGCCAGGATCATGGCGTCCTTGCGCGGAATGACGGCCTGGTAGCAGTAGCGGTTCAATGCCCAGGCCTGCATTTCGGCCTTCGTCAGCACGCCACTGGTCATCCTGTGATGAAAGGGATGGCGGTTGTGATAACGCTCGGCGCCGACCTGCCGCAGCACGGCCTCGAGCTCGCTCTTGGACAGACCATGTCGCGCCGCGTCGTGGAAGTCGCTCAAAGTTCGATCTCCATTCCGTCGCTCCCGATTTCCCAGCCAGCCGCTCTGACCGCCGCGTGTTCGGCGGAACTCTCGTCGAGAACAGGATTGGTATTGTTGATGTGGATGAAGACGCGGCGGCCGGTCCTCACATCGGCCAAGGCGGCGATCGAACCCGCTTCTCCAGACATTGCGATGTGCCCCATGCGCGCACCGGTCTTCTGGCCGACGCCGGCGATGATCATCTCGTCGTCTGTATAGACAGTGCCGTCGAACAGAAGGCAGGCGGCGTCCGCCAGACGCGTGCGCAGGGCGGCATCGATGCCCGCGCAGCCGGGAATGTAAAAGAAAGCAGCGCGACTTCCAGCCCCGCTGATACGCACGCCGATCGTGGCGCCCGTGTCGGAGCTGAAATCGGCGCTTGGATCGCCTCTTTGCTCGAGATAGAGCGCGATCTTGCCGGGCACGGGAAAGGCGTCGACGACCACGCCGGTCTGCTGGCCGTCCGCGTTGCAGATCGCCACTTGCTCCGTTGGCGCCAGAAGGCGGCGCGGCACGATCGCCGGATCGAGAACGTTGAAGATCGAATTCGCCGCCAGCGTCGCCAGCACCTGTGCCGTTGCATAGATTGCGAAGGGCTGCCGCTCCCGCAGGCTGAGCAGGCCGGCGACATGGTCGACGTCGCCATTCGTCAGCACGACCGCGCGGATGGGCGTCGAGCGCAGCGGCGCATCGGCCGCGGGCTGCAGTTCGGGCGTTTGCGCAATCTGCCGGCCAATGTCGGGCGACGCGTTGAACAGAACCCAGCCTGTCCCGTCAGCCGATACGGCAATGGACGACTGGGTCCGCGAATGCACGCCAGCCATGCCGCTCCGAGCCGAGCGGCTCAGGCGATAGTTGCAGTTCCATTGCGGAAAGCCGCCTCCCGCCGCCGATCCTATGATCTTCACGCGCATGGCGATGCCTGCTCTGCGGCCCATTTGACCGGCGCCAAATTCTCGGTGGCAAACGGCTTCGCGCCCGCGCTTCCCGCGGCAGCCCCCGTCTCGACGACCTCAAGCGGCAAGGGGATGCATGCCCCCACAGCCAGGGACACGCAGCTCTGCGGCCTACTTCCTGGGAGGCGTTTCAGCAGGCAGATACCGCGAAATCTCGAAGCCCGCGGCAACCTGGCACATCGTCGGTTTCTTCCAGCTCTTCTTCTTCATTGCATTCTCCTCTTTAGCCAGCCCGAAGGGACCGGCCCTCATTGGCGCCATTGCGGGCAATGCAATGGCTCATCCATCACCTCACAAACGGACAAATGAAACGCTGGGTTCTCAAACAGCCAAAACCCAGGATCAAAACACAACTGCCTAGCTCAGGGATGAGTTCCTTAGCTTCGTGTCTCTCCCGTTCGATCAAGCTCACCCCGGCGACCAGTTGCGGCACCTTGCGCTGCATGCAGGGCCCAGTCCGGATCGGTGTTCGCGGCCGTGGCGCCGGCGTGGGGCATGAGCATGACAGCCGCAACCAGGCTGCGAACCAGGCGCATCCGTTCCATCAACCGTTTCCTCCCGCGCCTTGTTTGCGGGTTATCAGTCCGCGCGAAGGGTCATAAGCGATGATGGCCCCCCCGAGAAACAGCAGCGTGCAGCCGGCGACGACGCCCAGCGACACCCAATCGATCTGCCCGTAGAAGGCGAAGCGGATCAACTCGACGGCATAGGTAAAGGGGTTGGCGAGGCAGAGCTTGTAAAGCAGCGGGCTCGCTTCCTGGATGCGCCACAAAGGATAGAGCGCCGGCGACGCGAAATAGCCGGGAAAGATCACGAAGTTCATGATCCCGGCAAAATTCTCGAGCTGCCTGATCATCGAGGACAGGAGCATGCCGAGCGCGCAAAGCATCATCCCCGACAGGAACAGGGCCGGCAGCACGAATAGGTAACCGAGCGGCGGCGCCTTGACGCCCCAGAACCAGGCAACGATCAGAAAGGCATAAACCTGCGCGATCGACACGGAGACGCCGGCGAGCATCTTCGACACCAGCAGATACCAGCGGGGAAATGGGCTGACCAGCAGGATGCGCATATTGCCCATCTCACGGTCGTAGACCATCGACAGCGAAGACTGCATGCCCGAGAACAGCAGGATCATGCCGCACAAGCCCGGCGTGATGTAGACCTCGTAGAGCACGTAGGTCTTGTAGGGCGGGATGATCGAGACACCGAGCACCTGCCGGAACCCGGCGGCAAAAATGAACAGCCAGACGAGCGGTCGCACCAGCGACGAGATGAAGCGCTCGCGCTGGTGCAGGAAGCGCAGCCCTTCCCGCACGACGACGCCTTTGAGGCAGATGAGGTAGTGACGAAAGCCGAACGCGTCGGACTTCACCGGGGTGACGGCGGCGACCTTTTCCGGCATTGCGGGAGTGCTCATGGCGAGATCTCCGCCTGGCCGGCTGCTTCGCCGCGGCTGAGTTTGGAAAAGGCGTCGCGGATCGACGCGGCACCACTCGCTTTGACCACTTCGGCCACTTTGCCCTTGGCGACCAGGTCACCTTGCCGCAGCACGACGACATGGTCGCCATCTTCAACCTCGTCGATCAGGTGGGTGGCCCAAAGCACGCCGATGCCCTCGGTTTCGACCAGCTTGCGGATCGTGGCAAGAATGCCCGCGCGCGACTGGATGTCGAGACCCACCGTCGCCTCGTCGAGCAGCAGCAGGGACGGGCGATGGAGCAGCGCCCGGGCGATCTCGATGCGCCGCATCTGGCCGCCGGAAAGGCCGCGAGCCTTGTCATGCTGACGGCCTTGCATGTCGACTGTCTCGATCAGCGCTGCAATGCGCTGTCGGGCTTCGTGCCGTCCGATGCCGTGCAGCGAGGCGTGATAGGAGAGGTTCTGGTATACGCTCAGGTCGAGGTCGAGCGTGCGTGCCTGGAACACGATGCCGACCCGCCTGAGCGCCTCGCCGGACGCACGGCGGACGTCATGGCCGAAGATGCGGATCGATCCCTGGCGCGTGTCGTAGAGGTGGCTGATCAGCGAGAACAGGGTCGTCTTGCCGGCGCCGTTGAGACCGAGAAGGGCGGTGAAAGTCGCCGGCGCGATCGAGAACGAGACGTCGTTGAGCGCCCGCTTCGGGCCATAGGAATGGCTGACGCCGGCGACATCGAGTGCCGCCGCTCCGGTCCCCGTTTTCGCCGTCCTCGCATGCTGCATGGATGCTCCTTCAGATGCTATCTAGCGCGCTCGACGTCTTTGGCCCGGCTTCATGGCCTTAATCTTTAGCCTGCTTTTCTACTTGGGCGATATGACCACGCCCCACGGCTGCTGACCCACAGCGACCGACTGAACCGGCTCCTCGGTCGCCGTATCGATGAAAGTGATGTCGTTGGAATTGCCGTTCGTTGTGATCAGTGTCTTCTGATCGGGGGTGAAGTCCAGATGCCAGACGCGCTGTCCGACGAGGATGTATTTTTCCACCTCGTAGGTTTCGGTGTTGATCACTGCGACATGGTTCGCCGGGCCGAGCGCGATATAGGCCTTCTTCCCGTTAGCGCTGATGGCGATGCCGACCGGCTGGATGGTTTCGGCTCGCAGTCCGGGAATCGCGAACTTGATCCTCTTCACGACCTGGCGCTTGGCGTTGTCGATGACGCTGACGGTGCCGCCGATCTCGGCACTGACCCAGGCCTGCGAGCCGTCGGGCTTGAACGCGGCGAAGCGCGGGCGCGTGTCGACCAGCACGTTGTCGGTTACCTCATGGCTCTCGGTGTCGATGAAATGCGCCATGCTGGTGGTCTCCGAGGTGTTGACCAGGGTCTTGCCGTCGGGGCTGACGGCCATGCCTTCGGGTTCCACGCCGACCGGGATCTCGGACGTGACTTGCTTGCTGTCGAGGTCGATCGCGGTGACCAGATTGTCGTTTTCGTTGGCGACGTAGAGCGTCTTGCCGTCGGGCGAAAGGACGAACAATTCGGGATCGTCGCCGGAGGGCAGCGTGCCGACGACCTGCAGCGTCGTGGTATCGATGATTTGGATCGTATTGTCGTCGCTGGCGCACAAATAGATGAACTTGCCGTCGTGCGAGATTGTGATGCCGCGCGGCCTCTGGCCGACGTCGACGGTCTTGACCACCTGCATCGTCGCCGTGTCGACGACGGTGATCGTATTGTCCTTCTCGTTTGAGACGTAGGCCGTGTAGGCCGATGCCGGGCCGGCCATGACGCCGGTTGCGAGAATGGCGAGTACGCAAGCTCGGCTCTGCACGAATTCCTCCCGATCGGCGCTACCTGAGAACGCATTTCGTTTCCGGCTGATCGATGCCGAGGGCGTCGAGTTCGGAGACTTGGTGGAGATAGCCCTCCTGGGGAGATGTCGAGACGACCGATTTGGCATCGCCAAGCAGGATCGGCTGGCGAAGCTGGAGGTTCCATTTGCGGAAGGTCAGCTTCTGTCCCTTGAAGGCGGCGACCGAGAAGTCGTCCGAGCGGATGTAATCGCTGATCTTTTTCGGATCGTCACCATTGGTGCGCGTGGTGGCTTCGCCGACGGCCCGCACGGCCGTCCAGGCCGACATGTCCTTGGACAGCATTCGCCGGCCTGCCGTCTTCAAGAAGCGATTTTGCATTTGAATGCCGCCCCACTGTTCACTCGCGGGATGCCATGACGACGCCACAAGACCGGCCGTGCCTGCGACGAGCCGCGGCATCCAGCTGCGGTAGGGCACGTAGGTCCCGAACACCTCGCTTTCATCGGCCACAAGCAGCACGTCATGCTCCGGCAGGTCTTGCGTGAATACCGAAATCTGTTGCTGTATCTGCGTCGCCCCGGTGTCAGTGCGGCGCGCCGTCCCGGTATCCTTGAATTCTTTCTCCGCGACGATCTGTCCGCCGAAGCGGGCTGCCGCGCGGCGCAACGCGTCGGCATAGAGGCGGTCCTCATCATGCGAGCCGTAGAGCAGCACCCAGTTCGGCCATTTCTTCACCATCAGATACTGCGCCAGAGCGTCGGCGAGCATGCTTCGCGTCGGCGCGATGTGGAAGACGTTTATTCGGCAGTCCTCCTCGCGCAGTCTGTCGTCGGTGGCGCCCACGTTGAAGATCAGCACGCCCTTGTCGCGGGCGATGTCGGCGATCGACAGCAGCTGCTTGGCCGAGAGGTCCGCGAGGACATAGCGTTCGCCTTTGGCAATCAACGCGTTGAATGCCTGAACCGCGTCGGCTTCCGGTTTTATCTCGGTGACATCGAGGCTGAATTTCTGCTTGATGAACTTGCCCGTGGTGTTGTTGTCGCCAATGGCGACGTTGGCGCCGGCGACACCTTCGTCACGCGGCGGGGCGTCCAGCAGGGAAAGCGTCAGGCGCGGCGCGTAGGCCCGTAAATAGCCTATCTTGATTTCGGTTATCTTCTCGTCCGGCTTGATCGCTCCGGCCGGCTGCACGGTCGGTTGCTGGGCGAACGCACGTGGAGCAGCAGCGGTCAGGGCCAGAAAGCACAAAAGGGCCGCCAAGGTGCCCGACACCGCGCTTGTCATCGACGAATTACCGTTCTTGCGCCTAAGTCCGATCGTTTGCCGGACCAGCGCGAAGTCAAGGTGCCCCAAGGCGAACTTAGAGAGCCGGCGGGATTTATCAACCTCGTGAGCAGGACGTCTCCGGCTCTGCTTGCGACGGATCGCGGTCCTCAGGGCAGCTGGCCGCGCGAAGGTCCGAAGCGGCCCGGACGTATCTCAGGGAAGAGGACGCGGGCTGCTTCGACTGAACCATTTGTCTTTCGTCGCCCCCCGCACCGGCACCGGTTCACGCAGGGTTGCGCTCGGGAACCATGGCGCTCCTGAAGCAAACTTGCGATTTGACGCCCTCAGCTTGACCTTGCGGCGAGGCCTATCCTCTGATTCCCTGATCTTGGCGGGACCATCTGATTCGTTTGCTAGTTGCTCTGGCGCAGCCACTGCGTCCCGTAGAGAGATCACAATGACCGCCAAGCCGGAAATCCTGGAGATGAGACCTAAGATCACCGTTGTCGGGGTCGGTGGCGCTGGCGGAAACGCCGTCAACAACATGATCGCTGAAGGCCTGCAGGGGGTCGAGTTCGTCGTCGCCAATACCGACGCCCAGGCGCTCACCATGTCAAAGTCGCCGCGGCTGATCCAGTTGGGCGCGCATGTGACCGAGGGCTTGGGCGCCGGATCTCTCCCCCACGTCGGCAGCGCGGCCGCTGAGGAATCCATCGACGAGATCATGGATCATCTGGC
>NZ_RZSV01000360.1:0-3822 GCF_004023205.1 Mesorhizobium sp. M1A.F.Ca.IN.020.03.2.1
GGCATGGACGCCTGCGCGCGCGGGCTCAAGGCGGCGGCCAGGATGATCGGAGACAAGGCGCTGTCGGGTCCGCTTAACGAACGCTATGCCGGCTGGAACACGGCCGAAGGCAAGGCGATGCTTTCCGGCAAGCGTACGCTGGAGGAGATCGCCGAACGCGTGGTGACGGAGAAGATCGAGCCGCAGCCGCGCTCCGGCCGGCAGGAGCTCCTTGAAAACATCGTCAACCGCTACGTCTGAGGCTTTCCTGCGGCGCCCGAATCGAGCGCCGCAGAGCTGAAATTGCATTCCATGCGGGGTGAACCTACACGACAAGGTTTTGCCCCGCGCTGCCTCTCAATCGCCGCGCTCTTGCCTTCAAACAGCCGTCACGAATCGCGTATATTGTCGACATGCGGCGGGAAGGAAAGAAGGAGGCGAAACGTATGCAGCACGAACGCGAAATCGACGCCCTGCTCTCTTCCGGCGAGGCTGGTTCGATCATCGATCGGCTGATGGCGCTGCCGCATCCGAAGGATGGCGCCGGCGAAGCAAATGAATGGGATCGCGCGGTCGCCGCGCGGTTGGAAACGGCGCTGGCCAAGAGCATGCGCTCGCGCATTGTGCGCGAAGGCAGCGACGCCGCCTGATTCTTCGGCCCCTGTGTCCGTGGGCGTATTTTCGGCAGTTTGACGAACGGAGACTGTTTCTCCATCCTGCACCGATGATACGCGCGGTGCTGCTCGATCTCGCGGGTGTCGTCTATGATGGCGACACCCCGATCGCAAGCGCTGTGGCTGCGGTCGAGCGTTTGCGCAAGGCCGGACTGCCGCTCCGCTTCGTCAGCAACACGACACGTTCGCCGCGCCATAAAATCATCGCGCAGCTCGCCGCAATGGGTGTCGAGGTGAGGGATGAAGAATTGCTGACGCCGGCGCGCGCTGCGCTCGAATGGCTGCGAAGGCATGACCGGCAGCCTCACCTGCTCGTCCATCCCAACCTCGAAGCCGAGTTTACCGGTTCGGAGGGCGGCAAGAGCCGCGCTGTCGTTGTCGGCGACGCCGGCGAGGCCTTCGACTATGCCGGCCTAAACCGAGCGTTCCGCGAACTGGTTGCCGGCGCCGATTTTCTCGCTTTGGCCACCAACCGCACCTTCAAGGACGCAGACGGCCAGCTCAGCCTCGACGCCGGCGCCTTCGTGGCAGCGCTCGAATTCGCCTGCGGGCGAAGCCCTGTCGTGCTCGGCAAGCCGTCGCCCGATTTCTTCCTCTCGGCGCTTGCCGGCTTGAATTGCCCGCAGACCGACGCGGTGATGGTCGGCGACGACGCGGAAAGCGATGTCGCCGGCGCGCTCAGCGCCGGGCTCGGCGCGGCGCTGCTCGTACGCACCGGCAAGTATCGCCCCGGTGACGAGACACGCTTCGACCCGGCGCCCACGGCGCTGGTCGACGACCTCAGCGCGGCGGTGGACTGGATCCTCAGCCGCGCCGCAGCCTGACCGGCGCTTCGCCGAACGCGCGGGAAAACGCCCTGGAAAACGCCGCGGCTGATGAAAAACCCGTACGCCCGGCAATGTCGGCCATGGCGATGCGCGTGTCGACCACCAGACGTCGGGCGGCGGCGAGCCGCAGCCGCAGATAGTAGGCGCCCGGCGTCTCGCCGATCGACTTGCGGAAGATGCTCTCGAGTGTGCGCGCCGTGACGCCGGCGCGCTTGGCCACGGCATCGATGGTCAGCGGCTCATCGACATGCGCTTCCATCAGTCGGATCGCCTGCGCCAGGCGCGGATCGTAGCCGTCGAGCCGGCCGAGCGAGACCAGCGGCTGGGCGTCGGTCGCCGCGCGCGTCTGATCGTAGATGAAGACGCTCGCCACATCGAGCGCGGCCGCCATGCCGAGCCGGGTGCGGACCAGATGCAGCATCAGGTCGAAGGTGGGCGAGGCACCGCCCGAGGTGAAGACCGGCCCGTCGATGACATAGCGGTCGGGGCGCACATCGACGCCCGGAAAGGCGGCGGAGAAATCCTCCATGTCTTCCCAATGCGTGGTGGCGCTGCGGCCTTCGAGCAGGCCGGCGCGCGCCACCAGCCAGGTGCCGGCCTCGACGCCGCCGCAGGCGCGGGCCGCACGCGCCGCGCGGCGCAACCCGGCAAGCAACGCCGACGTCGCATAGTTCTGCGTGCCGAAGCCGGCGACGACGACCAGCATGTCGGTCGCTTCGGCGGCATCGAAGCAGCCGCCGACGGCGACCGGCAAGCCGCAGGTCGTCACCGGCGCCTCTCCGGTGAGCGAGACCAGCTTGAAGTCGAACAAAGTCTCGCCGGAAATGCGGTTGGCGGCGCGCAGCGGGTCGACCGCCGAGGCCACGCACATGATCGACGAGCCCGAGAACACCAGAAACGTCACCTTGAGGGTTTCCCGCTCGGCGCGAAAGATCGTCGGCTTTTCGCTTTTAGTCATGGCGCCTTCGTAAAACGCAAAACAGTTTCCGGCAAGTCGGTCATGCTTGGCCAGCTTCGGCGCAGGTCGTCATAGCAAAGCCGGTTTCCGGCTTCATCAATGGCTGATCGAATTTGGGAGGAAAGACGATGCCGCTCGCGATGAACCGTGAGGTTTTCATTACCTGTGCCGTGACCGGTTCCGGCGGGACGCAGGACCGCAGCCCGAACGTGCCGCGCTCGCCCAAGCAGATCGCCGATTCGGCGATCGAGGCCGCCAAGGCGGGTGCTGCGATCGTCCATTGCCATGTGCGCGACCCCGAGACCGGCAAGCCGAGGCGCGACGTCCATCTCTACCGCGAGGTCACCGAGCGCATCCGCGAGGCGAACGTGGATGTGGTGCTGAACCTCACCGCCGGCATGGGCGGCGACATGGTGTTCGGCTCGCCGGAAGCGCCGCTGCCGCTCAACGAGAAGGGCACCGACATGGGCGGCGCCACCAACCGCATGGAGCATGTGCGCCAGTGCCTGCCGGAGATCTGCACGCTTGATTGCGGCACGATGAACTTCGCCGAAGCCGACTATGTGATGACCAACACGCCCGGCATGCTGCGCGCCATGGGCGGCATGATGACGGCGCTCGGCGTGAAGCCCGAGATCGAGGCTTTCGATACCGGGCATTTGTGGTTCGCCAAGCAGCTGGTCGAGGAACAGGTGCTGAAGCCGGATGCGCTGGTGCAGCTGTGCATGGGTGTGCCTTGGGGCGCGCCGGACGACCTCAACACCTTCATGGCGATGGTCAACAACGTGCCGTCGACCTGGAACTGGTCGGCCTTCTCGATCGGCCGCAACCAAATGGCCTATGTCGCGGCGGCGGTGCTGGCCGGCGGCAATGTCCGTGTCGGGCTGGAAGACAATCTGTGGCTGGACAAGGGCGTGCTGGCGACCAATGCGCAGCTCGTCGAGCGCGCGGTGAGCATCGTCTCCAATCTCGGTGCGCGCGTGCTCGGACCGGAGGAAGTGCGCAAGAAGCTTAACCTCACCAAGCGGGCTCCGATCGCGGCATGAGCATGACCCCGAAAAGTGGGAACCGGTTTTTGCTTCGCTGACCTGCGGTTCGGAAAAGATCATGCTCAAACAACATTGAAAAGCGGGAGGTCGAGATGGCTACCGTCAAATTCACCGCGATGAAGGACGGCGACAAGGAAGACTATGAATTCCTGACCGCCCACGAGATCGACTATGCCGCCAGGACGGGGGATCGGCTGCTTTCCGCGCTGGTGCAGCTGGACGAAGGTTTGTCCGGCTATAAGATCACCCGGCTCGGCCATTCGCTGCAGGCGGCGACGCGCGCCTGGCGCGACGGCGCCGACACTGACTGGATCGTCTCCGCGCTGCTGCACGAC
>NZ_RZSV01000361.1:0-3813 GCF_004023205.1 Mesorhizobium sp. M1A.F.Ca.IN.020.03.2.1
GTTCTCAACTCAGTCGATCCGCCCGAACCAGGCGCCATAGCCGCCAAGGCGGATGGGCCCGGTGCCACCTTGTCCCGAAAAGCCATGTCCCGGCAAGGGCTGCAGCGAGCCCTTGCCGAGATCGACTTCGGCCGGCTTGCTGGCGAGGTTGAAGACGCAGGCGATGCGCTCGTTGCCTTCGCGGCGCGTGAAGGCGACGGTGTCGCCATCGCTTTCGATAAAGTCGATTTCGCCCTTGCCCAGCGCCGAATGCTGGCGCCGGAAGGCGAGGAAGCGCCGGTAATGCTCGAGCAGCGAGCTCGGATCGCCCTGCTGCACATTCACGGCTTGCGCCAGATGCTTGCCGGGCACCGGCAGCCAGGGCTTGGCGGTCGAGAAGCCGCCATTCTTGACCGCCGCATCCCACACCATCGGCGTGCGGCAGCCGTCGCGGCCCTTGAATTCCGGCCAGAAACGGATGCCGTAGGGGTCTTGCAGGTCCTCGAATTTGAGTTCCGCCTCGCCGAGGCCGAGCTCTTCGCCCTGATAGATGCAGACCGAGCCGCGCAGCGACATCAACAGCGCCGAGATCACCTTGAGATAAGCGCTCGGGTCCGCTTCGTTGGCGGCCCAGCGCGAGGCCACGCGCATCACGTCATGATTGGAGAACGCCCAGCAGGACCAGCCGTCCCTGGCGACCCGGCCGAAGGCCTCCAGCACCGCCCGCACCTTGGCGGCGCTGATCTTTTCCGGTGCCAGGAAGTCGAAGGAATAGCACATGTGAACGCGCTTGCCGTCGGCGGTGTAGGCGGCCACCACTTCCAGCCCGCGCTGCGAATCGCCGACCTCGCCGACGGCGGCTTGCGCCGGATATTCGTCGAGCAGCGCGCGGAAGCGCTCAAGGAAACCGAGATTCTCCGGCCGGCTCTTGTCGTAGATATGGTCCTGGTAATTGTAGGGGTTCACGGCCGGCGCCGTCTGGTCGTTGCGCTCTTCCGGCGGCAGCGGCGGGTTGTCCTCCAGCCCCAGGCTGTGGAAGTAGAAATTGATGGTGTCGAGCCGAAAGCCGTCGACGCCGCGCTCCAGCCAGAAGCGGGTGATGTTGAGCAGCGCGTCCTGAACCTCGGCGTTGTGGAAGTTGAGATCGGGCTGCTCGGCCAGGAAATTATGCATGTAATATTGCTGGCGGCTTGTATCCCATTGCCAGGCCGAGCCGCCGAAGATCGACAGCCAATTGTTGGGCGGCGTGCCGTCGGGCTTGGCGTCCGCCCACACATACCAGTCGGCTTTCGGATTGGTCCGGCTGGAGCGGCTTTCCTTGAACCAGGGGTGGATGTCGGCGGTGTGCGACAGCACCTCGTCGATCATCACCTTGAGGCCCAGCCGATGGGCTTCCGCCACCAGCGCGTCGAAGTCGGCCAGCGTGCCGAACATCGGATCGACGTCGCAATAGTCCGACACGTCGTAGCCGAAATCCTTCATCGGCGATTTGAAGAAGGGCGAGATCCAGATGGCGTCGACGCCGAGCGAGGCGATGTAGGGCAGCCGCCGGACAATGCCTTGCAGGTCGCCGATGCCGTCGCCGTTCGAGTCCTGATAAGAGCGCGGATAGATCTGGTAGATCACCGCGCCCCGCCACCAGTCGCGGTCTACGGCGGGGTCCGGTCTCGAACTCGTCTTCAAAGCCGATTGCATTGTCTCAACCTCCTTTCACCGAGCCGGCAAGCAGCCCGCGGACGAAATAGCGCTGCAGTGAGAAGAACACGATCAGCGGCACGATGATGGTGATGAAGGCCGATGTCGTGAGGATTTCCCAATTGCCGCCTCTCGAGCCGAGCAGCGCGTTGAGTTGCGCCGTCAGCACGATCTGGTCGGGCGCCGTGCCGAGGAAAACCATCGCCACCAACAGATCGTTCCACACCCACAGGAATTGAAAGATGGCGAAGGAGGCAAGCACCGGGAAGGACAGTGGCAGCACGATCTTGACAAAGATCTCGAAATCGCTGGCGCCGTCGATCCGTGCCGATTCCATGATCTCGCGCGGCAGGCCGGCGATATAGCTTCTGAGCAGGTAGATGGCGAAGGGCAGGCCGAAGCCGGTATGCGCCAGCCAGATGCCGAGATAGGTTTTCGACGGCACGCCGAAGAAGGTCCCGACGCCATTGTAGAGCTTGAGCAGCGGGATCAGCGACATCTGCAGCGGCACCACCAGCAGGCCGATGATCACCGCAATCAGCAGCGCCCGTCCGGGAAAGCGCATCCAGGCCAACGCATAGGCGGCGAAGGCGGCGATCAGAATCGGGATCACTGTCGCCGGAATGGTCACGGTCAGCGAGTTCATGAAGGAGCGGCCGATGCCTTGCGACAGAAGCACGTTCTCGTAGTTTTCCGTGGTGAATTTCGGCGGCGCCGAGGATGCATAGTAGACGCGCTGGCCGCGATCGCCTTCGAAGGCCTTCGGCGAAGACAGCACGAAGGTGCCGTCGGCGTTGACCTGCAGCGACACCCCATCGCCGAGATCGGCAGCCGTGCCGGCCTTGTATTGTGTCGGCGCCGCCGCCTTGGTGCCGAAGGCGCTGATCGCACGCTTGGCGCCGTCGCCGAAGACGTTGCCTTCGATGACGTATTTGCCGTCCTTCTGGGTTTGTGCGGACGCAGCCGGCAGACGCCCAGCCTCGGTCTGGCTGGAGCTTGAGAAGGAGTTCCACCAACCCGACGCGATGATCTGGTCCTTGTCGCGCAGCGACGACACGAGGATGCCGAGTGTCGGGATGGTCCAGATGACGACGAAGACCAGCACGGCGAGATGAACGCCGAATCGGCCGACGAAGGACTTTCCGCGGGTCGCAGCCATCTCAGTGTCCTCCCGTCTCTTTGTTGGCCTGGCGAATGTTCCAGACCATGATCGGGATGACCGCGATCATGATGATGATGGCGATCGTGGCACCGCGGCCGAAATCGCCGCCGCCGCGGAACATCCAGTCGAACATCAGATTGGCGAGCACCTGGCTGTTCCATTGGCCGTTGGTCATGGTCAGCACGATGTCGAACACTTTCAGCACCAGGATGGTGATGGTGGTCCAGACAACTGCGATCGTCCCCCAGATCTGCGGCACCATGATCTTCCAGAAGATCTGGAACGGGTTGGCGCCGTCGATCACGGCCGCCTCCAGCGTCTCTTCCGGAATCCCGCGCAAGGCCGACGACAGGATCACCATGGCGAACCCCGTCTGGATCCAGATCAGGATCACCATCAGGAAGAAATTGTTCCAGAACGGCAGCGATATCCAGACCTGCGGCTGGCCGCCGAAATACTGGATGATGGCGTTGAGCAGGCCGATCTGCACCTGGCCCTCGCCGCGATACTCGTAGATGAATTTCCAGATCACGCTGGCGCCGACGAAAGAAATCGCCAGCGGCAGGAAGATAAGGCTCTTGGCGATCGTCCCCCACCAGATCTTGTCGGTGAGCACGGCGATGATCAGGCCGAGGAAGGTGCAGGCCGCCGGCACCACCGCCAGCCATAGGATGTTGTTGAAGATCGAGTTGCGGAAATCCTGGTCGCTGAACGCCCATTGGTAGTTGGCGAGGCCGACGAAATGCTCGCCGCCACGGTCGAGAAAAGAGAGCCGCAGCGTCTCGATCACTGGATAGATCAGATAGATGGTCAGGATGATCATCGCCGGCCCGACGAACAGCCATGGCCGCACCAGCCCTTGCCGGCGCAGATTGTCGACGGCGGCGCTGCCGGAGACGCCGCGCGACGGAAAGATGAGATCGAGCAGCTTGTTGGCGCCCCAGAAATACGCGACACAGCCGCCGACGCCGATGATG
>NZ_RZSV01000362.1:0-3787 GCF_004023205.1 Mesorhizobium sp. M1A.F.Ca.IN.020.03.2.1
GTGCGTCACGCCGAGCGTCTTCAGCGCCACCGGGAAACCAAGCGCCATGGACGCAATCACCGCCTCGACCGCGTTCGAGGCTCGCTCGCCCTTCGGCACCGGCAGCCCGGCCTCGATCAGACGCGCTTTGGCCTCGGCTTCGTCCGGCGTGACTTGGTCGCCGTCGGAAGCGCCCGCCGCCGTGGTGTCGACCGGCTGCGCCTGCGGCTCGCGCCAGGCCCAGCCGATGAAGGCGGCGGCCTGGGCGGCGTCCATCGCTTCCGAAATGCCGAACAAGGGCACCATGCCGCGCGCCATCAGCCCGGCGGTATATTCCTCCGGCAGGTTTTCCGGCAGCGAGGAGACGATCGCGCCCTGCGCCCTGTTGGTCTTCAGCGCCGCCTCGAAGGCACGCAGCGTCGCCCACCAGTCGGTGTCCGAGCAGCGGTCGGGGCGCGGGAAGTCGAGCACCAGCATGTTGAGGTCGAAGCCGCCCGACACCATGGCAGTGAAGGTGGCCGTCATCGCCGGCTCGTTGTTCCAGATGAAGGTGTGGTAGTCGAGCGGATTGGCGACCGCGACCAGCGGCCCGAGCGTCGATTTGACATGCGCGCGATGCTCGGCGCTTAGCGTCGGGAAATGCACCCAGCGTCCTTCCGCGCTGTCGGCCATCACGGAGGCTTCGCCGCCCGAGCAGCTCATCGACGACAGTCTGTAGCCGGGCAGCGGCCCGGTGATGTGCAAGAGCTTCAACGCCTCGATGAAGGCCGGTATGGAATCGACGCGCGCGATGCCCAGCCGCTTCAGGAACGCGCCCGAGGCGGCATCCGAACCGGCAAGCGACGCGGTATGGGAAACCGTCGCCTGCCGCGCCTGTTCCGAGCGGCCGACCTTCATGGCGATGATCGGCTTCTTCAGCTCGCGGGCTCTCGCCGCCAATCGCTCGAAGCCGGCCACGGAATCGAAGGCCTCGATATGCAGGCCAAGCGACGTGACGCGCTCGTCCTCGATCAGACCGAGCGCCATTTCGGAAAGGCCGGTCTGCGCCTGGTTGCCGGCCGTCATCAGGAACGCGATCGGCAGACCGCGCTTCTGCATCGTCATGTTGATGGCGATGTTGGACGATTGAGTGATGATGGCGACGCCCTTGCCGCCCTCGGCCAGTCTGATCCCGCCATGCTGATCGGGCCACAAAAGCGCGCCGTCGGCATAGTTGATCAGGCCATAGCAGTTCGGGCCGATGATCGGCATCTCACCCGCGGCGGCGACCAGCTCGGCCTGCAGCCGCTCGCCGTCCTCGTCATAGGCCTCGGTCTCGAGGAAGCCGGCGGCAAAGCAGACGGCGCCGCCGGCGCCGCGCTCGGCCAATGCCTTGACCACTTCGATGGTGAGATGCCGGTTGACCCCAACAAAGGCGGCGTCCGGCGCGCCGGGCAAGTCGGCGACGGAACGGTAGGCCTTGCGGCCTGCGACCTCGTCTTTAGTCGGGTGCACCGGCCAGATTTCGCCGGCAAAGCCCATCTTGATTGATTGCGCGACGACGGCGGCGGCCTGCGCCCCGCCGAACACGGCGATCGATTTCGGGCGCAGGAGACGTTCGAGTTTATGCATGGTCATCTTTTCATTTGAGCACGATCGTTGCCAAAACCGGATCCCGGTTTTGGCGGATCATGCTCTAAGCCCCGAACGGGCGCAGCAACGCCCGCGAAATAATATGTCGCTGAATCTCCGAAGTGCCTTCCCAGATGCGCTCGACGCGCGCGTCGCGCCAGATGCGCTCCAGCGGCAGATCGTCCATCAGCCCCATGCCGCCATGGATCTGGATCGCCTCGTCGGCGACGAAAGCCAGCATCTCGGTAGCCTTCAGCTTGGCCATCGCCATGTCCTGATCGGTGACGGTGCCCTGATCGTACTTCCAGCCGGCTTCGAACACCATCAGGTCAGCGGCCTTCAACTCCGTCGCCATATCGGCGAGCTTGAACGACACACCCTGGAACTTGCCGATCTGCTGGCCGAACTGCTGGCGCTGCGCGGCATATTCGATGGCATGCGAAAGCGCGCGCTCTGCGCGGCCGAGGCAGGTGGCGCCGACCTGCAGGCGCGTGGCGCCGAGCCATGAATTCGCCACCTCGAAGCCCTTGTGCACTTCGCCGAGCACCTGGGAAGCCGGCAGCCGGCAGTCGTCGAATTCGAGGATCGAGTTGGTGTAGCCGCGATGCGAGACGTTGCGGTAGCCGTCGCGCACCGTGAAACCCTTGGTGCCCTTGTCGACGAAGAAGGCGGTGATCTTCTTGCGCTTGCCGCGCGGCGAATCCTCTTCGCCCGAAGCCATGAATACGATGGCAAAGTCGGCGATGTCGGCGTGGCTGATGAAGTGCTTGGTGCCGTTGAGCACCCAGTCCGAGCCGTCCTGGACCGCGGTCGCCTTCATGCCGCGCAGGTCGGAGCCGGCGCCGGGCTCGGTCATCGCCAGGCAGTCCCACTTTTCGCCGCGGATGCAGGGGAAGAGATATTTTTCACGCTGCTCCGGCGTGCCGGCGAGCAGGATGTTGGACGGGCGCGCCACGCAGGTCCAGTGCAGCGCGTAATTGGCGCGGCCAAGCTCCTTCTCGTAGAGCAGCCAGCTCACCGTATCGAGGCCGGCGCCGCCGACATCGGCCGGCATGTTGGCGGCGTAGAGCCCGGCCGCGATCGCCTTCGCCTTCAATTCGTCGATCAGCTCGCGGCGCAGTTCGCCGGTGCGTTCCACCTCGCGCTCATGCGGGTAAAGCTCGTTCTCGACAAAGGCACGCGTCGTCTCGACGATCAGTTTTTGTTCTTCCGAAAGACCGAAATGCATCGCCTCAGCCCTTCTTCTTGCTTGTTTTCGCCTTGTCGGCCTTCGTGGGCTTCTCGGCCTTTGCGGGCTTCGCCATCTTCTTCGCCGGCTTGGCGGCTTTTGCTTTGTCGCCTGCCTTGGCGGCCGGCTTCGCCGCCAGCTTGGCCAACTGCCTGGTATAGTCCTTGTGAAGCGCGCCGGCGCCCCAGCCCTTGCCCTTGTTCTGCTTCGACAGCGCATCCATGATGGCGACCAGATTGTCGTCGCGGATCTTTTCAAGCTCGCGGATCGAGAGGCCGTTTGCCTGCTCGTCCGACTGCGTGGCGATCAGGTCGACCAGCTCGTCGTTGAACTCCGGCACGTCCATCAGCTTGGTCCACGGCCATTTCAGGCAAGGTCCGAACTGCGCCATGAAGTGGCGCATGCCGGCTTCGCCGCCGGCGACGCGGTAGACCTGGAACATGCCCATTTGAGCCCAGCGCAGGCCGAAGGAATAGCGCATGATATCGTCGAGTTCCTCGACGGTGCAGATGCCGTCCTTGACCAGCCACAGCGCCTCGCGCCACGCGGCCTCCAGGAGGCGATCGCCGACGAAGGCCTCGATTTCCTTGCGCACCACCACCGGCTTCATGCCGATCGAGGCGTAGATCTCCTTGGCGACCTCGATCGCCTCGGGAAAAGTCTGGTGGCCGCCGACGATCTCGACCAGCGGCAGAAGATAGACCGGGTTGAACGGGTGCCCGACGACCAGCCGCTCCGGGTGCTTCTTCATCGCCACCTGCATGTCAGTCGGCTTGATGCCAGAGGTCGAGGAGCCGATTATGGAGTTGGCCGGCGCATGGGCGTCGATCTCGGCCAGCACTTTGTGCTTGAGGTCGAGCCGCTCCGGCACGCTCTCCTGGATGAAGTCGGCATCCGCTACCGCCTCGCCGATCGTCTTGGCGAAGGTGAGCTTGCCTTCCTTGGGCAGGCCGCCGGGCAGCATCTGCT
>NZ_RZSV01000363.1:0-3774 GCF_004023205.1 Mesorhizobium sp. M1A.F.Ca.IN.020.03.2.1
GTAACTGGCGCTGGAGAAGTCCTCGAGCTGGAAGTTCACGGGGCCGTCGTCGAGAAGCCGGCGCATGACCTCGGAAAGCGAAGTTTTGCCGCTGTTGTTGCGTCCCACGATCACTGTTTCGGACGCTTCCAAAATTAGACTAACGTCAGACAGAAGTCTAAAATTCTTGATTGCGACCTTTTGAATGCGCATAATTACCCCAAACATTGCAATTCCCGACCCTGCAAAACGAATGACTTAATTGAAGTGAGACCGCAAGGTACTTCGCCGCTAAAAGAACCGGTTAATTTGAACGGACGGGCATTGCAGCCGAGTGGAGCGGCGCGCCTCTTGCCTGGGCTCGAAACAGGTCAAGTATACAAGCACTGGCATGCAATACGCCGTAGTTGACAATGTTCGGCGAGAAGCCTTCCCCGGCGGCAAGGGCACATGCCCGACCTGCGGCTCTGGAATGGTCGCGAAATGCGGCCCACGCGTACTCCATCATTGGGCTCATTTTGGCCGCCGCAATTGTGATCCCTGGTGGGAAAACGAAACACAGTGGCATCGTGACTGGAAAAGCTTGTTTCCCGAGGAGTGCCGGGAGGTCTCGCATGTTGCTCCCGACGGCGAAATCCATCGCGCCGACATCAAGACACCTACGGGCATCACCGTCGAGGTTCAGCACTCCGCCATCACCGATGCCGAGCGCATCGCTCGCGAGACCTTCTATGGCAACCTTGTGTGGGTAATCGATGGGCGCGCCTTCCGGCATAATTTCGATATCTACCATGTACTGCCGGATCCTGCCTCAGACGTCGCGCAGGACGTCGTCTGGTCCAAGGCGCAGCGCCACATGGATGGCGCGAACGCCGGCCTGTTCTTTCGCTGGAGCGAATTTCTTCTGGAGCGTCCCGGCGCAACGAAAGCCGAGGTTAAATTCGGTTATATCCATTCCATTAGGGAGATTGAAGACGAGGTGCAGCGCGCCTATCGCGGGCACCACCAATTTCCTGGGTAAGACCAAGACGCACCTGGCTCGACACAGCTTGCCCAGTCTATATAGACTTCGGCTCCGACTTTCTGGTGAAGCTAGAAACTTATGATGAGTCTGGTTTGCCTTGTATTTGCTACGTCGCTAAACGAAAGTTCGTGCATGACGTGATGGTTGAAACCCAGGCCCACGCTATCGCGACACGTTTTTATCAACTATCCCCAGTCGGCAGTACGACCGATTCTATTTGATCAAAGCCATATCCGGGCGGGCGCGTTCGTTGCGCATTCTGGGTCTGGCGGATAAGTGAACCGGACGGGTCGTTCAGACTCAGCCACATTCCTTCGTCGTAATGCTTTCAGATGTCGGGCTCCAAACCGTCGTCCTGATCGCTATCTGAAAACCCCGGCATGATGTCGCCCGCCAGCAGCTTCTCCTTCGACAGCAGGCCGGCGTCCTCGAGCGCCTCGAAATCCGGCAGGTCGCGCAGCGTGGCGAGGCCGAACTCCAGCAGGAACGTTTTCGTCGTGACATACGTGTAGGGCGCGCCCGGCGTCGGGCTGCGCGGCCCGGAGGCGATGAAGTTTTGGCCGCGCAGCGTGCCGATCAGGTCGCGGCTGATCTCCTTGCCGAAGAAGGAAGACAGTTCTCCACGCGTGATCGGCTGGAAATAGGCAATGCACATCAGCACCAGCACCTCCGACTGCGAGAGGTCTACTCCGCGCTCATCGGCGCCGACGGCCGTGCCAAATGCACTGCGGATGGCGTCGGCATAGGCCGGCCGCGTCAGGTGCTTCCAGCCGCCGGCGACGGCGACCAGGTCGTACGGGCGGCCGGCGAGCTCGGCGCGGATGTCGTCGATGAGGAGATCGAGATTGCAGCTGGCGCCAACCACACGCGCGAGGACACTGCGTGTCACCGGCTCGCTGGCCGCGAAGATGGTCGCCTCGACGCGGTTCATCCATTCGCGCCAACGGGCCTCCGGCGGCAGGTGGTCGAGCTCCCGGTCGAACAGATGGTCGCCTGATCGACGGTCATCCGATCGGCCTCTTCCCCGTCTCGCGCGCGCGCCCTCCCCCATCGACTACAGCCCGTAGATGCGGAACGTGGTGCGGCCGGACAGCTCGCGCACGGCGCCGAGGTCGACAAGGCGGTCGAACAGGCGGCGCAGTCCACGATCGCTCATGCCGGTTTTTTCGTCCTCGCGCGAAGCCGCGAGCGCGTCGTCGGACAGCAACCGCTCGACGACGGCGTCCGACCCTTTCGCCCGCAGCTTTGGGGCGACAGCCAGCAGACGGTCGGCGCGGCGGCCGAGCTCGGCCGCAAGATCCATCGCCTGCAGCGCTGCCCGGGCATAGGCGGCGAAGATGCGTTGCCGGGATGCTTGCGCTGACTGCCGTTCGGTATGCGGTGATCGACTACCGCTCGCCACCGGGTGAATGCCGAACAGGGGAACCGCGCGCGACCATCCGAGCCGGTCGGCCAGAACAGCGTCGGCAAGCCACGGCCCAAGCTCACGCGCGGCGCGACTGTCATGGCGCTGCGGCACGGCGATCGCGTCGGCTGCGGCGGCGAGCGCATTGCCGACGGTGCCGGCAAGCGAGCGGATGTCGTCGCCGATCTGGCCGGCCGCCGCCTCGTCGAGCGCGCTCCCCAGATTGGCGGCGACACCCGCCAACACCGCCTCGCCGACCAAAGTCGCGACCGGACGCGATGCCAGCGTGCGCCAGGCAAGCAGCATGCGGCCGGCCGGACCGACATCGTCGCCGGGACGGGTGAGCAGCAGCGCGTCGCGCAGCGCTGCGGCGTCCTCGACCCGGCCGGCCCGCTTCGCCGTCGCCGCAGCCGCCGCGAGCGCCAGGCGCTGCCGCCAGGCGCCGGCCCATTTTTCGTCCCGGCGCACGACAGCATCGAGCGCGGTCAGCGCCGCGCCGGCGGCAAGCGCAGCATCCTCAACGGTTGGCGCCGTCTCGACTGCCCGGCGCAGCCAGGATGGCACAGTCGCCATGGGGCCGATCGGCGCGGCGTCGAGCGGCTGCGAAGGCGGTTTGGCGTGGAGAATCATCGTCGACAGCATGAATCACGGCGGCGCTTTTGACAACAGACCTGGCCAAAATCCGCCGCGCCTGTCGCAACACTTTTATGTCCGATAAGCTTGCCTTATCGGACGTATGGCGCTAGCCTGCCAGAATCATTCTGTTGGTCACCCCAGATCGCTGGAAAAGCCCGAAAACGCGCGCTTTTGTGGCGTCTTGCTCGTCCTGGTTCTGTGGACCGGATCGGCCCGGATGACTGGATTCGGCGCCGCGCCGCATTCTGGGGTCTCGCCGGCAAGTGTGCGTTCGCGCGCTGTCATCGAGACCGGACCATCGCCGGCCGCGTGCGCTGCTGCGCAGTCTCATCAAAAGTGACTCATCCCAAAAAACATGAATCCGCTAACCCCTGAAAACGCTTGTTGGACAGTCTCATGAAAAACGGTCAGCCGACACCTGACATTCACGGACCGGCCGATGACGATCTTCCCGACATCGTCGATCTGGTTATGGAAATGGGCGCCTCACCCCCCACCCCGTGGGCACCGGCGCGTCTGGAGGCCCTGGTTGAGACCGCGACCGCCTATGCCAAGGCCGCCAGCTCCGAAAACACACAAACCGCCTACGCCAAGGACTGGCGGCATTTTGCCTCGTGGTGCCGCCGGGAAGGGTTCGATCCGCTGCCGCCGTCGAGCCAGGTCATCGGCCTCTACATCGGCGCCTGTGCCTCGGGCACCGCTGCCGGTGATCCGAACCGCGGCTTGCCAT
>NZ_RZSV01000364.1:0-3756 GCF_004023205.1 Mesorhizobium sp. M1A.F.Ca.IN.020.03.2.1
CCGTGGGTGCGAATGTTGCCGATTGCCGCGGCAACGTTCGCACCCACGGTGACGGAGGCAACGTCATCAGGCGACGGATTGTCGGATCCTAGTGGGCACCACCGCGATATCCGCCTCGACCACCGTCAACGCCTCGTTGATCTGATTGATCAAGCCGAGGTGGCACTCGATGGCGGCGCGCTCAAGGAGCAGCATGAGTTAACACCTACTCCTAGCGCCGCTCCTGGAGTCCTATTTCCGCCGGCGCCTGACGAAGCAGCGCAATGCGACTCCCGCGACCGTGGCCAGCTATCGCGATGCCTTGCGCATGCTGATCCTCTTTGCCGCCGCCCGATTGCGGAAGAAGCCGGGGGCGTTGGCGCTCGAAGAGCTGATCGAGATCTCGTTCTCGCTTTTCTCGACGAACTCGAGGAGAAGCGGAACAATTCCGTCACCACGCGCAACGCCCGCTTGGCCGCGATCCGATCTTTCTTCCGCCACGTCGCTGCCGCCGACCCGGCATCCTTCGGCGTCGCCCAACGCGTGCTGACGATTCCCATTAAACGGACGCACATTGACGTGACGTACCACCTCACCACGGCCGAAGTGGACACCCTCATCGCGGCGCCAGATCCAAAGACGCCCCGTGGTCGGCGCGACCGAGCCTTTCTGCTCTTTCTTGGCACGAACCGGCGCCCGGCCTCCGAAGCCACCGGCGTCAACGCAAACGACCTTCAGTTGGAGCGGCCGCACCCACAAGTGCTGCTGCGCGGCAAAGGGCGTAGAGACCGCGTCGTCCCCATTGCTAAGGACCCGGCTGCGGGCGCTGACATCCTTGTTGAGCGAGCGCGGGATCGCCCATCACGAGCCGCGACCGATATTCCTCGGCGCCCGCAACGAGCGCCGGGCCTACCAGACCGGCTTTGGCCGACAAGCCCATATCGCCGCACATCTTCCGGCACTCCCTCGCCATGAAGCTTCTCCAGTCCGGCGTGGACCTTTTGACGATCCAAGCCTGGCTCGGGCATGCACGGGTCGCCACGACCCACCGCTATGCCACAGCGGATGTAGAGATGATGCGCAATGGACTCGAGAAGGCGGGCGTCACCGGCGATCACGGCGTGCGTTTCCGACCAAATGACTCCGTTCTGCAACTGCTGAACTCCATCTGAATGTTTATGTGGCGGAGGCAAGCTGGGTTTGGCCGGTCCGAAGGGGTCAGGGCGGCTCCGCCACATAATCTCGCCCGACGCATAAATGCGGATCCCGGCCCAATGTCTCCTGAACCTGCAGAGCGAGACGCTGCATTCCGCGACGCATATCGGTCCGGCCCACCGCCAACCAGATCCGCACCTGGCTCGGGACCGGGATCATGAAACGCCCCGCGCCTTCACCATCGCCGCTGCCAGTGTTGGCGGCGTGGTCAGTGGAATCCGCAGCCGCACCTTGCCGGCGACGTCCAGCTCGATCACCACTGGCGGCGGGAGCGGCTGGGCGCGTTCGTCAAGAACGTCTTCAGTTGCCGGCTGCCCGGTCTCAGGTCGAAACAGCTCGTTGCGCCAGTATCGGCTGCTGGGCGCGACGCTGTTCGCTGTGTCACAGGAAGAAAGGAAGGTCACCTTGGAGCTCAGGTCAGCCGCCCCTCGGGCTTTTTGCCTATGGCGGCAAAGGGCTCAAGCAAGCCCGAGCTTTTTCCTGAGCTCGGCGTTTTCTTTCCGGAGCCGGTCAGCGAGGAGCTTCTTCAGACGGGCGTTCTCTTCTTCAAGCTTCACAAGATCCTTGAGCTCATCGCTCTGTGTTGTCTGCCCAGCAGCCCTTTTCCAGTGATAGTACGTCTGTTCCGATATTCCAGCGTTCTGAACGGCTGCCTTGATACTCTCTCCCCGTCCGATCTGCTTCTCGATCTCGCCGAGCTTCTGGGCACGCTCGTTCTCAGAGTAATTTCTCCGCGCTGCCCGGACTGTAGGCGAAGCGATCGCTTTAGATGAAGACGCCTGAAGAGCCGAGCTGGCGGCTCTGGTTCGTATAGCACCTGCGCGCTGCGCGGTCCGCTTCCGCGTCTTCGGCGCCTTTGTATCGGGTGTCTGTTCCTTCACGGGCACCTCGCCTGCTGCCTGGGTTGCCTCAGTTTCCTTAAGGTTGGACATCAGAAACTCCCTGCGATTTCAAACATCTATTCTAGCACGCAGCATCTAGAACTTATGGGCTTTGTCAACTGCGGCCACAAAACCGTGCTCGCCAATGTCGCCGTCCGACGCGTTAACATGATGCCAGTAACTGCGGCAATGCAATCGGTTCGCAATCCGCAACAAAGAGTATCGGCTGGATGTGCACGACGCCCCAGTCTCTGAAACAGCGTAGCCGCCCGGTAAGAGCCGCTTTCAGTCTGCCTTAGAAACAAGGTGGTCGGTCGCCACTCCCGCGCATACTATCCGTCTACTCTTGCTCCTCGCACGGCGCCAGGTCCTCGTCATCGATGCCGGGCAGCGTCGCAGCGGCTAAGCCAGCCACTCGCATTGCTCCCTGACAGGATGGTGCCGATCCTGCTGAGATCGCATGCTGGCGCGACGTTGCTTTGCGGCCACCGTCGCGCCTGCCCGTGAACTGTTCGCGCCTGTGCTCATGCTCGCCTTGACACCCTCGATGGGTCCATCCGGGATGGTCAACCATCCCGAACATAGCGGGCAGGCGGGCATCTTCACCAGCAGTCTCTGTGTCGCTCTCGTGGCGGCAAACAAGATCGAGGCTGGCGGGGTGATGATCAACGGTCCTCGAACCATCGATTTTGATCGCGGTGGCCGTTCAGTGTGTTCAAACACGAGGCGCCGTTAGACGGCACCGCAGCATCATAGCGAAGTGCCATGCAGGACGACTCCCTGCAGCATCGTCTCGCGCAGCCAAACACTTGCCGGATCACTGTTGTGAACGGCCGGACGTTTGACGGCCTGTGACGCGAAAAGGCAGCGGAAGATCTAGCATTTATGGGGGAAATGTTTTTTCGGAGTGCTTGACCCGCAGGAAGGGCATGACTGCCTATCGCCCGACCCGGCAAGGCCGCACTCATGACCGGCTGGGCTCGGATCCTGCATGCCGCGCCCGTGAGGTTACTTGTCGGAAGTGCGTCGAGCACAACGACGAGATGTAGTTCACGATCTTTGAAACGCGTGGTCAACTATCCAAAGTGTGGATGCCTTTCATCGAAACAAACGATTTCATCAATGTTGTGGAATCCTGCATGGGCAGAAGCACCTGACGCACACCGATGCCCCACTGCCTCATGGCGTGGCGAGCGTCTTAAGAACTGCCCGAAAGGAGAACTTTCATGCGCTCTACCGGGCAGTGGAGTGCTGGGAAAGGGAGTTGCAACTGACCGGCCATGTCAACTGTCCGACTTCTTCCGAGCCTATGGACAGACTGGGAACCTTCCACGCAAAGCCATTCGAAAGCGGCCGCAGTTGGGCCGGCGCGAGACCGGAAGCCCGCGCAATCGGCTACGACGCGCACGGTGTAGCGGCTCACATCGTCATACTGCACCTACGCCACACACCGGCCGGACCTGATCCGGCTTTATGAGCATTGGGCTTTGTCAGTCGCACAAGCGTGATGGCTTTCGCGACGCGGCGCGCCTCAGGAACTGAGCCGCGGGTCCGGGTCGAAACGCGGGAAAGAAAGACAGGAAACAGAATGGCCGATCAATTCGCAACGGACGTCATTGCCCTGATCAAGAAACGCGCCGAGTCGGAGAGCGGTGAGGGAATGCCTGCGTCATTCGTCGGC
>NZ_RZSV01000365.1:0-3714 GCF_004023205.1 Mesorhizobium sp. M1A.F.Ca.IN.020.03.2.1
GGGTCGGCGTCGCCACGATCTGGGATTCGATCGCGGTGACCTTCTGCCAGGCCGCCGGCGAGGGCGCCGTCATCGACCTGCGCTTCGGCGGCAAGGCCGGGCCGCAGGCGGGCGAGCCGATCGACGCACGCGTCACGGTGCTCAAGGCCGTCAGCGAGGGCTGGCAAAGCTTCGGGCCGAGCCGGGTGACGCTCGGGCCGGCTGCGGTGGTTCGCATCGAGGGCACCGAGGTCGACGTCATCCTCAACACCAACCGCACCCAGACCTTCGAGCCGGACATCTTCTCCAATATCGGCGTCGATCCGATGTCGAAGGACATCCTGCTGATCAAGTCGACCAACCATTTCTACGCCGGCTTCGCGCCGATCGCCGCCGAGGTCATCTATGTCGCGGCGCCGAGTTCTTATCCCAGCAATCCGGCGGTGACGGATTACAGGAAGCTGACGAGGCCGATATGGCCGAGGGTGAAGGATCCGTGGAAGGATGAGGCTCCTCCTTCTCCCCCTGTGGGAGAAGGTGTCGCCGCAGGCGACGGACAAGCGACTATCTGAGGTGTCAAGTTGCATTTGCGAACTCGGTTCGCGCGTCGCGTGCTTTTGCATTGAGAATGACGAGCAGCTTTCTGGCGAGAGCGATGCGGATGACCATCTTTTCCTTTCCAGCGGCCTGCAACCGGTGCTGGAAGGCGGCCAGGTGCGGATCGTATTTGGCAACGATGCGGGCAACGAGGAAGAGCACGCCCCTGGGCCCGGCGCGACCGCCACGCACCGGTCTTCGGCCGCTGCGCTTACCGCTGTCATTGGCGATCGGCGCCAAGCCGGCCAGCTTGGCGATGGCCTTGTTGGACAGGATGCCGATCTCGGGCAATTCGGCCATCAGGCGAGCAACGCTGCGCGAGGCGATCCCTTTGAGCGAGCGAAAGGCGCGGTCAAGGCATGCCCACAACGGATCGTCGTCGATCAGCGAGGCGATCTCGCCCTCGAGCCTGCGGCTCTGGCGCACGAGCAACGCGATGACCTCATCGAGGCTGGCGATGGTTTCGGTGTCGGCGGCAGCACTCTTGCGCTGCTTCTGGATGGTGAGATCGCCGGTGACCTGACCGAGCCGTGCCACCAAGGCCTTGAGCCGCTGCTGGGCCGGGCTCGGCGGCAGAGTCGGCTGTACGCGCTTGGCCTGCGCGTAGCCGGCGATCATGGCGGCATCGATCCCATCGGTCTTTTCCAGGAAGCCCATCGCCTCTGCAAAACGGCGCACGCTGCGCGCATTGACGAGAGCGCAAGGCAGGCTCAGATCCCACAGCAGCAGCAAGGCCAGCCGCTCGTAGCCGCCGCTGGCCTCCATGACGGCAAGCTCGACGCCATGGCCCTGACACCAAGCGGCCAGATCGGTGATGCCTGCCGCATCGTTACGGAAGCGGCCTGCCGCCCCGTTCGGCTCGAGATGGGCATCGAGCCATTCTTTCGAAACGTCCACTCCACAGATGGTCTTGTCCACGGTAACCTGCCTTGTGCGTGCGATTGGAGCCAAGCGACTATTCGGTCGTACGTGACGGAGGCGAAGATCCCTGGCTCATCCACGGTTGTGACCGCAGGGGTGTCGGGCGACTTCGCCAAGCCTCGAATCGGATGGCCGTCCGGTTCGAGGCTCAGTCGCTCTTCTCGCACAAAGTCTCCTCCGCGCAGATACAAGGGGTGCTCCAAGGAATGCTGACGTCTCACTCCGCTGGAACACCCCTCATCCGTCTCGGCGCTCCGCGCCGATCCACCTTCTCCCACATGGGGAGAAGGGAGGGGCGCGCTACACCAACCCTCTTTTCACCATCATCGCCTCGGGCGAAGGCATTTTCCCACGGAAGGCCGTGTAAAGCTCTTCCGGGTCTTTGGAGCCGCCGGCGGCGTAGATGTTCTTCCTCAGCCGCTCGGCAAGGTCCGGGTTGAAGGGATCGCCTGTTTCCTCGAAGGCGGAAAAGGCGTCGGCGTCCAGCACCTCCGACCACATGTAGGAATAGTAGCCGGCTGAATACCCCTCGCCGGCGAAGATATGCCCGAAATGCGGGGTGCGGTGACGCATGGCGATGGTGTTGGGCATATGCAGCTTTTCCAGCGTTTCAGCCTCGAACGGAAGCGGCTCGGCCGGCGCGTCCGGCCTTGCGTGATAAGCCATGTCGATCAGCGCCGAGGCGGTGAACTCGACCGTGGCGAAGCCGGCGCCGAAGGTGCGTGCGGCGAGCATCTTGTCGAGCAGGTCCTTCGGCATCGGCTTGCCGGTCTTGACGTGCAGCGCATGCTTTTCCAGCACCGCCGGCACCGTCAGCCAATGCTCATAGAGCTGCGAGGGCAGTTCGACGAAGTCGCGGCTGACCGAGGTGCCGGAGACCGACGGCCAAGTGACGTCGGTCAGCATGCCGTGCAGCGCATGGCCGAATTCGTGAAACAGCGTCTTTGCTTCGTCGACGGAGAGAAGGGCCTGCTCGCCGGCCGGCGGCTTGGCGAAGTTCATGATGTTGTAGATGACGGGCTTCGCGCCTTTCCCAAGCTTGTAGCCGGATTTCAGCGCGCTCATCCAGGCGCCGGAGCGTTTCGAGGGCCGCGCGAAGTAATCCGCCAGAAACAGGCCGCGCTCGCTGCCGTCCGCGTTCTTGACCACGAAGACGCGCGCGTCGGGATGCCAGGCGGCAATGCCCTTCTTCTCCTCGAAGCTGACGCCGAACAGCTTGGTCGCGACATCGAAGCAGGCGTCCATGATGCGCTCAAGCTGCAGGTAGGGCTTCAGCTCGGCTTCGTCGAAAGCGAATTTCTCCGTGCGCAGCTTCTCCTGGTAGAAGCGCCAGTCCCATGCCGCGAATTTGTCGTTGCTGCCGGCTTCGGTGGCCAGCCGCTCCAACTCCTTCTGATCGGCGGCCGCTTTTTCCAGCGCCTTTTCCCAGACCGGATCGAGCAAGTTGTGCACCGCCTTCGGCGTCTTCGCCATCGTGTCGTCGAGCTTAAGCGCCGCGAAAGACTCATAGCCGAGCAGCTTCGCCTTCTCGGCGCGCAGCTTCAGCATGTCGCGCACCACATCGGTATTGTCGCTGGCGCCGCCATTCTGGCCGCGCATGATGAAGGCGCGGAAGGCGATCTCGCGCAGGTCGCGGCGCTCCGAGAAGGTCGAGAACGGCTCGTAGATCGAGCGCGACAGCGTCACCGCATAGCGACCTTTCTGGCCACGCATCTCGGCCGCCTCGGCCATCGAGCTCTTCAAGAAATCCGGGAGGCCGACGAGGTCAGCATCGTCGAGGAACAGCGCCCACGCGCGTTCGTCGGCCAGCACATTCTGGCCGAATTTGGTGCCGAGCGAGGAGAGTTCCTCGTTGATTTCCGCCAGCCGCTTCTTGCCTTCCGCATCGAGCTTCGCACCGGAGCGGACGAAGCCTTTCCAGGTCTTTTCCAGCACACGCAACGTCTCGGGATCGAGGCTCAGCCTGTCGCGGCGCTGGTAGAGGTCGTCGATGCGGGCAAACAGCTTCTCGTTCATCGAGATCGCGGAGAAGTGCCGCGACATCTTGGGCGAAATCTCGCGCTCCAGCTGCTGGATGGTGTCGTTGGTGTAGGCGCCGGCCCGACACCAGAAGATCGACGAGACATGGTCGAGCGGCTCGCCGGCGACCTCAAGTGCAGCCAGCGTGTTTTCGATCGTTGCCGCCTCGCTGTTGCCGGCGATCGCGTCGATCTCAGC
>NZ_RZSV01000366.1:0-3709 GCF_004023205.1 Mesorhizobium sp. M1A.F.Ca.IN.020.03.2.1
CCGCCCTCCCTGATGATCCAGCGCAACGACCTGATGTCGAGGTTTCCAGCCGGCGTCGTCGGAAGCTCGGGATGTGAGCCCGCCACGACCAGCATGGGGCGATCCTCATCGACCGTGGCGCGCCGCAATATGTCGGACTCGGTGCGGCCCTCGACCAGCCCGAAATCGGCCCGGCCGTCCAGCACATTGGTCTCGACCTGCCGCGTGTTGCCGATGGTGACGCTCAGGCGCACCGCCGGATAGGCCTCGTGGAAGGACGCCAGGCGCCTCGGCAGCCAGTAGCTGGCGATGGTCTGGCTGGCCGATATCGACAGGCTGCCGGTGATGGTCTGGGAAACATGCTCCAGCACGTCGTGGGCAGCCGCTGCCCGTTCCAGAACAGCCTTGGCTTCGGGCAGGAAGCGGTGGCCGGTCTGCGCGAGCTCGATGTTGCGGCCGACCCGGTTGAACAGCCGCACGCCATGATGGCTTTCGAGCGCGCGGATGGCGGCAGAGGCGGCCGATTGCGAGATGCCGAGCAGGTCGGCCGCCTTGGTCATGTGGCCATGCTCGGCGACGGCGACGAAGATGCGAAGCTGATCGAGGGTCATGGCCAACTAAGAAGGAAAATCGATCGGAATTACAAGAGCGGCTTGTTAGACAGATCAATCGCTTTGTTCTAACTTTTTACCCGAGCTTGGAAAAAATTGGCCGTTCTGCCGCCAAGGTTGGAAATGATCGGGCGCTTCAAATCCCTTTTCGCGCATTGGAGCCGCCAGCTGAAGCGGCAGCTCGCCGGCGACCGCTACCATCCTGAGCTGCATTATATGCGCGGGCCCGGTCCGAAGACGAAGGCCAAGATGGCAAGCGGCAAGAGCGTTCGCGGATCATGAGCCTAGCTGAACCACGCGGCGCAAACTCCGCGCCCTCGCAGCGGCCGCTGGCCGACAGCCAGGCGCCTGACGAAGGCGACGGCGTCGAGACCTCGCCGAGCGTGTCCGACCGCATCGCCAAAACCACCTGCTACATGTGCGCCTGCCGCTGCGGCATCGACGTCCACATCAAGGACGGCAAGGTGCGCTACATCAACGGCAACAAAGACCACCCGGTGAACCGGGGTGTGATCTGCGGCAAGGGCAGCGCCGGCATCATGCAGCATTACAGCCCGGCGCGGCTGAGGAAGCCGCTGCTGCGCACAGGGCCTCGTGGCTCCGGCGAGTTTCGCGAGATCGAATGGGACGAAGCGCTCACCATCGCCACCGAGCGGCTGTCGGCGGTCCGCCGCACCGATCCGAGAAAGCTTGCCTTTTTCACCGGGCGCGACCAGTCGCAGTCGCTGACCGGCTGGTGGGCGAGCCAGTTCGGTACGCCCAACTTCGCCGCCCATGGCGGCTTCTGCTCGGTCAACATGGCGGCCGGTGGGCTCTACACGATCGGCGGCTCGTTCTGGGAGTTCGGCGAGCCCGACTGGGACAACACAAAATACTTCATCCTGTTCGGCGTCGCCGAGGATCATGATTCCAATCCGATCAAGATCGGCCTCGGCAAGCTCAAGGCGCGCGGCGCCAAGGTGCTGTCGATCAACCCTTGCCGCACCGGCTACAACGCGATTGCCGATGACTGGATCGGCATACGACCCGGCACGGACGGACTGTTCGTGCTGGCGCTCGTCCATGAGTTGCTCAAGGCCGGCCGCATAGATCTCGACTATCTGCTGCGCTACACCAACGCGCCGGTGCTTGTCGTACAGGAGCCCGGTTCCGCCGATGACGGATTGTTCATGCGCGATGATCACGGCAACCTGTTGGCTTGGGACAGGGTGGCGAAGGCGCCCGTCAATGCCGCCGATCCGGATGCCAAACCAGCACTGACCGGCAGCTACACGGTCAATGGCCGCCGCTGCGCGCCGGTATTTCAGCTGATCGCCGACCGATACCTGGACGAAAGCCATTCGCCGGAGGCGGTAGCGGAGCGCTGCGGGGTCGGCGCCGACACCATCCGACGGATCGCGGCGGAGCTGGCGCATATCGCCTTCGAGCAGGCGATCGAGCTGCCGGTCGCCTGGACCGATTGGGCCGGCCGCCGGCACGAGACGATGAAGGGCCGGCCGGTCTCAATGCATGCCATGCGCGGCATCTCGGCCCATTCCAACGGCTTTCATACTTGCCGCGCCATCCACCTGCTGCAGGTTCTGCTCGGCACGGTGGACGTGCCCGGGGGCTTCCGCTTCAAGCCGCCCTATCCGCGTTCCGCGCCGCCGGGGCCAAAGCCCGCAGGCAAGAACGTCCGCCCGATGACGCCGCTGGAGGGTATGCCGCTCGGCTTCGTCTCAGGGCCCGACGATCTGCTCGTCGACGAGGTCGGCACACCGATCCGCATCGACAAGGCCTATTCCTGGGAAGCGCCCTTGGCCGCCCACGGCCTGATGCACAGCGTCATCCGCAATGCCTGGGCCGGCGACCCTTATCCGATCGACACGCTGATGATGTACATGTCGAACATGGCCTGGAACTCCTCGATGAATACCGTCGAGACGGTTCGTATGCTCACCGACAGGGACGAGGCAGGCGACTACAAGATCCCCTTCATCATTTATTCCGACGCCTATTATTCCGAGACGGTGCCGTTCGCCGACCTGGTGCTGCCCGACACGACCTATCTCGAGCGGCACGACTGCATCAGCCTGCTCGACCGGCCGATCAGCCATGCCGACGGGCCGGGCGATGCCATCCGTCACCCGGTGGTGCAGCCGGACCGGGATGTCCGGCCGTTCCAGTCGGTGCTGATCGAGCTCGGTGCGCGGCTCGGCCTGCCTGGTTTCGCCAACGAAGACGGTTCGGCGAAATACCGCGACTATGCCGACTACATCGTCAACCACGAGCGCACGCCCGGCATCGGCCCGCTTGCCGGCTGGCGCGGTAAGAACGGCGACGCGATCGGCAAAGGCGAGGTGAACCCGGACCAGTTGCAGCGCTACATCGACAATGGCGGTTTCTGGCACCACGGGTTCGCCGACGACCAGCGCTATTACAAGATGGGCAACCGCGCCTATCTCGACTTTGGCGTGAAGATGGGATTCATCTCCAAGGCCGATCCGATCATCTTCCAGCTCTATTCGGAGCCGATGCAGCGCTTTCGCCTCGCCGCGCGCGGTCATGGCAAGGTGCAGCCGCCGGAGGCCGAGCGCGACCGGATCGAAGCCTATATGGACCCGCTGCCGTTCTGGTACGCGTCCTTCGAGGACGACGCCGTCGATCTCCAGAAATATCCGCTGCATGCGCTGACGCAGCGGCCGATGCACATGTATCATTCCTGGGGCTCGCAGAATGCGTGGCTGAGACAAATCACCAGCCAGAACCGGCTGTTCGTGCACCGGCGGACGGCAGCGAGGCTTGGGCTGGCCGACGACGACTGGGTGTGGATCGAAAGCATCAACGGCCGCGTGAAGGGTCAGATCAAGCTGATCGACGGCGTCAACCCGGACACTGTCTGGACCTGGAACGCTATCGGCAAGCGGCGCGGCAGCTGGGGGCTGAAGGACGACGCCGCAGAGAGCAATCGCGGCTTCTTGCTCAATCACATCATCGGCGACCAGACCGCGGCTACCGTCAACGACAAGCGCTATTCGAACTCCGACCCCGTCACCGGACAGGCGGCATGGTTCGACGTGCGCGTGCGTATCGCCAAATGCGCGGCGGAAGAGGCCGGCTTCGCCGAGCCGCAATTCGAG
>NZ_RZSV01000367.1:0-3665 GCF_004023205.1 Mesorhizobium sp. M1A.F.Ca.IN.020.03.2.1
CACCAGCACCGAGGAAACGCGGTCGTTCCAGAAGCCGCCCCGGAAATTGACGGCGTCGTCAGGACCCATTGCAAGCGAGCGCCCGCGGAAGTTCGCATTCTCGAACAGCACGCAGGCGGCCTCGCCGTAAAATTGGGCGCTGACGCTTCCGGCAAATATTGTCGACGCAAGCGCCGCCAGGATGACCAAACGTTTCATGCAATATTTCCTCATTTCATCGCGTTGCGCGATGGCGCGGGCCCGATCACATTTTGCCATTGTGCTACACGAGGAAGCAAGTCCGAACCCCGCTCCGGCGGAGCTTGCCGACCGTCACCGGCTATCCATCATCCAGCCGCGGTTGCGCCACATCTTCTCACCGGCCAGGCAATCGGCGGCCGGCCTGTCGTCGGCAAGCACGACCGGCGGGTGAGCCGCCTCTTCTGCCGCCCATTGCCGCGAGGCCGGGCCGGCGAGCTCGAGCACCAGCTTGCGACGGATCGCTTCCGGGAATTGCGTCCAGTCGTTGACCGGGATCATGAAGGCGCCCGGCCCGCCGATCACGCAGTCGCTGTAGTAGCGGTCGAGATTGGCGACGTCGAAGGCGCCGCCGTACCCGCCCCTTGTCATCAGCGGCAGTCCGTTGATGGTGATGCCCTGCCTCACCACCTCGTCGCGCGTGATGTCGACCGGCGCGCCCTGGTTGTTGGGTCCGTCGCCCGAAACGTCGATGACGCGCTTGGTCCCCTGAAAGCCGCTTTCGGCGAAAAGGTCGCTGCCGAAGGCCAGCGCGCCGGAGATCGAAGTACGTCGCGCGCTGTCCGGCGGACGTGCGTTCATCTGCGCAACGATCCGTTCGGCGTCGGCGCGATTGGCAATCGCTGTCCACGGTACGACGACCCGCTGCCATCTGGTGCCGGCCCACTCGACATAGGTGACCGCGATCTTGCCGTGGACGCCGTCGGCGATGGCCTTGAGCACGTTGTCATCCGTCAGTGCCGCCGCATAGCCACGGCGCTGGATCTCGAGTTCGGCCGGCGACATGGAGAGCGAAACATCGACTGCGAGCACCAGCTCGACATCCACCGGCTCTATCGCACTCGATCGCGTGGGCGGGCCGAGGAGCAGCGCCAGCGCGGCGGCGCCGGAAAGCCAATGCCTTGTTCGGCCCAAAGCGGACATGACGCAACGGTAAGCGATAATCGCGCATGAACAAAGCAAAAAGGCCCGGCGTCGACCGGGCCTTCCACCAATCCGGACGAACGCGCGCTCGCTTAGCTGCGCGGCTTGAGATTCTCCGGGTCGTAAAGCGGCTTGTAGCCGACGCCGGCCACCTCGACCGGATAGGTCTCGCCGAAATACTCCACCTGCAGCTTGCGACCTTCCTGGCAGCAGGCCCAGGGCAGATAGGCGAGCGCGATGTTCTTGCCGATGGTCGGGCCGTAGGCGACCGACGTGGTGAAGGAGCGCCGGCCGAGCTCGTCGACCAGCGTCTCGCCGGTCGCGGGATCCTGCACCGGCATGATGCCGACCGGATAGCGCGCGACGCCCTTGGAATCGGTGTTCTCGGTCATCACCAGCGTGCAGAGCATAGCCGGCTGATGCTCGCGGGCGCGATATTCCAGGTGCTTGGCCTTGCCGCAGAAGTCGTTCTCCTTGACCTTCGGGCGGGCAAGATCTGCCTCGAGCAGATTGTATTCGGTCAAGAGGTCGGCGTTCTGCAGCCGCAGGCTCTTCTCCATGCGGCGCGTGTTGGCGTAGGTCTCGACGCCGAACGGCATCACACCGGTCGAGCGCAGCGCGTCCCAGACGGCGAGCCCGTCCTCATAGCGCATATGCAGTTCCCAGCCCTGCTCGCCGACATAGGAGATGCGGAAGGCCGTGACGTCCTTTCCGCCGATCCTGATCGGCTTGATCGCCGCGAACGGGAAATTGTCCGGCGTCAGCCCGTTCGGGTCCTCGACCACCTTCTGCAGCGTCGTGCGCGCATTCGGTCCCCAGATGCCGATGGTGACGTATTTTTCGGTGACGTCGGTGACAGTGACATCGAAACCTTTGTCCTGCGCGGTGCGCTGCATGTAGCGGAAGTCGCGCGGCCCGGCGTCGGCGCCGTCGATGACGCGGCAGCGATCGGCCATGCGGATCACGGTGAAGTCGGCGCGCACCATGCCCTCCTCGTCGAGGAAGTGGGTGTAGATGCCCTTGCCGATATTGTTGTCGCCGCCGATCTTGGCCGCGCACAGCCATTCCAGCAGCGCGACATGATCCGGCCCCTCCACGTCGTACATCGAAAAATGCGAGAGGTTGACGATGCCGCAATCCTCGCTCATCGCCAGATGCTCGGCATTGGAGACGCGCCAGAAATGGCGGTTGTCCCACTCATTCTCGCGCACCGGGACGCGGTTGGCGTATTTTTCCAGGAGATGCTCGTTGGCGGCATAGCCATGGGCGCGCTCCCAGCCGCCTAGCTCCATGAAGTAGCCGCCGAGTTCCTTCTCGCGCTCCCAGAACGGCGAGCGGCGGATGTTGCGGCCCTTGGAGAACGGCTCGCGCGGATGCACCGCCGGATTGTAGACCTTCATCGCCGTCTCGGTGCAGCGATCCCAGATGAACTCTTCCTTCGTCTGGTGCGGGTAGAAGCGCGCATAGTCGATGGCGTGATGATCGATCGCGGTGCGGCCGTCGGTCATCCAGTCGGCGATCAGCTTGCCCATACCCGGGCCGTCCTTGACCCAGATGGCGACGGCGTACCAGAGGCCCCTGACCTTCTGGCTTTCGCCCATCGAAGGCCCGCCATCGGTCGTCACCTGCAGCAGCCCGTTGAAGGAATGGCCTTCATTGTAGCCGAGCTCGCCGAGGATCGGCGTCAGTTCCATGGCGCGCTCCAGCGGCGCCATGATCTGCTCCATGTCGAGGTCGCGCTGCGAGGGCGAGAGCCGCGCCTGGTCTTTTTCCAGCAGGTCGCGCGGATGGCAAAGGCGCGGATTGGTCTCCTCGTAATAGCCCCATTCGATCTGCCCGCCCTCCGCGGTCTTGGGATCCCCGGTGTCGCGCATATAGGCCGAGTTGCCCTGGTCGCGCAGCAGCGGCCAGCCGATCTCCTTGCCGGTGCCGGCGAACTCGTTATACGGGCCGAAGAAGGTCAGCGGGTGGTCGATCGGCATGACCGGCAGGTCTTCGACGACCAGTGCCGCGGTCAGCCGGCCCCAAATGCCGGTGCAGACGACCACATAATCGGCTTCGATCGTGCCGCGCTCGGTCACGACGCCCTTGATGCGGCCGTTCTCGACGATCAGGTCCTTGGCCGAGGTGTTGGCGAAAGCCTGGAGTTTGCCGGAAGCGACACCCTGGTCGACGAGCTTGCCGGCCACCGTCTGCGAGCGCGGGATGACGAGACCGGCGTCGGGGTCCCACAACCCGCCCTGCACAAGATGCTCCTCGATCAGCGGGAACTTCTGCTTGATCTCGGCCGGCTCGATCAGGCGCGCGCGGGTGCCGAATGCCTTGGCGGAAGCAATCTTGCGCTTGATCTCGTCCATGCGGCCATCGTCGCCGACGCGCGCGACTTCGAGGCCGCCGATGCGCGCGTAATGCCCCATCTTCTCGTAGACCTCGATGGACTAGCTCCTCGTCCCTCCTTCTCGAACCTCGTGTCTTTTCTTTTACACTCAGTCCTCGTCCTGCTC
>NZ_RZSV01000368.1:0-3663 GCF_004023205.1 Mesorhizobium sp. M1A.F.Ca.IN.020.03.2.1
CATCACCGACGAGGACCATGTGCTGGAGGCAGGCCTTGGCTTCGCGGTGAAGACGGCCAAGAGCGACTTCATCGGTCGTGACGCGGTGCTCAGGAAGAAGGAAGCCGGGTTGAGCCGCAGGCTGGTGCAGTTCCGCCTCAAGGACCCGCAGCCCCTGTTATTCCACAACGAAGCAATCCTGCGCGACGGCATGATCGTCGGTCCGATCACCTCGGGCAATTACGGCCACCATCTCGGCGGCGCGATCGGGCTCGGCTATGTGCCCTGCGAGGGCGAGAGCGAGGCTGATGTGCTGGGCTCATCCTACGAGGTCGAGATCGCAGGCGAGCGTTTCGCCGCGGAAGCATCGTTGAGGCCAATGTACGACCCGAAGGCTGAACGGGTGCGGATGTAGCGCAGTGTTCCCTTCTCCCCGTTCAACGGGGAGAAGGTGCCCGAAGGGCGGATGAGGGGCAGCGCCACACCTTTGCGACGCCGCCCCTCATCTGCTGCCGCCGTCTTCTCCTCATTTAACAGGGAGAAGAGAGCTATCCTCAAAAGCTTTCCAGCCTCGCCCTTACCTTCGCCAGAAACGCCGTCCGGCTCTTCGGCGTTGAGGAATCCATCAGGTAGTGCGCCAGGAAGAATGTCTTGCAGCGGGGGGCGCAGATGGCGCGCATGCCGCGCAGGATCGTCTTGCGGCCGGGCTGGCCGACAACGACGCTCCACCACGTCGGCGCGACACAGGTGGTGATGACGCCGACCTTGGTCACATGGGTCATCAGCGATTGGATCCGGCCTCTGCCGCGCGGCAGCTTGAAGGCGATGTCGGTCGCCCACACGCGATCGAACCAGCCCTTCAGCATCGCCGGCAATCCGTACCACCAGGTGGGGTAGATGAAGAGGATCGCCTCGGCCCATTGCAGATGCTCGAAATGCGGCCTGAGCTCGGGATCCTCAGGCGCGCGCTCGTTGTAGGAGCGCCGCTCTTCGCAGCTCATCACCGGATTGAACTTCTCGGCATAGAGATCGAGCAGCCGCACGTCCCAGCCTCGTCGCGTCAGCACCTCTATCGCCATGTCGCGGATCGCGGCGCAATAGCTCTCCGGCACCGGATGGCAATAGACCACCAGCACGCGCATCAGAATTGATCCATGCTGGCGGCTACCTTCGCCATGAAGGCCTTGCGCGTCTGATCCGTCGAAAGGTTCATCGAATAGTGTGCGAGGTAAGAGACGGAGGCGCCTGGCTTGATGGTGGCCCGCAGCGTGCGCTTCACCATTTTGCGCGGCGGATCGCCCATCAGCATGGCGCGAAAACGACTGCCGCCGTAGGTGGTGATGGCCGCGAGCTTGCGGATGTTGTGCAGCGTCGGCCGAACCTTGCCGTCGACCAGCTTGAACGATACGCCGGGCAGGAAGACGCGGTCGAAGAAGCCCTTCAGGATCGCCGGATAGCCGTAATTCCAGACCGGAAACGACAGCACCAACGCTTCCGCCTTCTGAAGCCTTGCGATGTAACCGGCGACCGCCTCGTTCGGCCCGCGCTGATCGTGGTAGCCGAGCCGCTCTGCGCGCGTCATCCGCGGATCGAAATCCTCGGCATAGAGGTCGCAGTCGTCGATCGTGTGGCCCGCCGCGCCGAGCCGCTCGACGATCGTCCGATGCAGTCCGGCGTTGAAGCTGGTCTCCACCGGATGTGCGTAGAGCACGAGGATGTTCACGGGAGTGGATCCCGCAGGTCAGCTCGACAAACCCCTGTTGTCCCATGCCACATCTCCTCCCTTGTGCGGGAGATGTCGCCAAAGGCGACAGGCCAGAGGAGGGTGCAGCGCCGGGCGCTCATCGCGATCACCTCGCCTTTTGCAGCCCCTTGAACAGGAACGGCTTGCCGGAGCGATAGTCATAGCCCGGATTCTCCCAGGCAATCATCTTGCCGGGGTTGAGCAATCCTTGCGGGTCGGTCTCGCGCTTGAAGGCAAGCTGAACCTCGTCAGTCTGCTTCATGCCGCCCTCTTCCAGCGTGCAGCGATGGGGGTTGAAGATCCAGCAGCCATTGTCCTCGTGGATACGGATGATCTCGTCGAGCCTTTCTTCCGTGGTGAAACGGACCAGCGGCAGCCCGGCGGCGCCGATCGCGCCGTCGAAGCGGATGAATTCGAGATGCGCCGGCACCTCGTCGCCGAAGCGGTCGACCATCGCCTTGACGTGCGCGAGATGGTCCGGCGACGGATAGCGCGCCTGCAGATAGGTGATCGTCGGATCGACCCTGATGGCGCGCAGCGTCGTGTGATTCCAGGTCAGCTCGTAGGCCGGCGGCAATCCCTTGAGGTCGGTCTCCTGGTCGGCCCGGAAGACGATTTCGCCTTTGCTGGCCCGGACGAACGCGAGGAACCCATCCATCGCGTGCGGCGCGATCATGCACACCACGATGCTCTGCTCGCGCCGGAAGAACTTCTGGTGTCGCTTGAAATAATCGTAAGGAATGGGTGCCGCGATCGGCGTGATCAGCTTCGCCAATATGCCGTCCTGCTCGGCGAGGTCGTTGCCGAAGCCCGCTGCACCCATGAAATCGTCGAAGCCGACGATGACATCGACCCAATCGTAGGACGCCGTCAGCGGCATCTCAACCTCGGTGATGATGCCGTTGGTGCCATAGGCATGCATCACCTTGAGCACGTCCTCGCCCGAGAGGTCCATGACGCGCGGCTCCGCCTCCATCGTCACGGTCCGCAGCCGGATGACATTGCCGAGATCGCGCAATCCGCCCCAGCGGATCGAGCCGACGCCGCCAGAGCCGCCTGCGACGAAGCCGCCGATGGAGGCGGTGTTGTAGGTGGAGGGCGACATGCGCAGTTCCTGCGCGGAATGCGCCCGCGCGGCGCGATCGATGTCGGCCAGAACCGCTCCGGGCCCGGTCACCACGCGGCCCGGCGCGATCGCCTTGACTTCGTTCATCTCGGCGAGGTTGAGCACCACGCCGCCCGACAGCGGCATCGCCTGTCCGTAATTGCCGGTGCCGCTGCCGCGCGGTGTGACTGGAACGCCGTGCCGGTGGCAGGCGGCCAAAACGCGGATCACCTCGTCCTCGTTCTTTGGCGTAACGATCAGGTCGCCGGTGACGTGGTCGAGCTGTTGTTTGAGGACGGGGCTGTACCAGTAGAAGTCGCGGCTCTTCTGCTGGACGATGGCCGGATGGTCGTCGATCTTGAGGCCTTCGAGATCGCGCTTCAGCGCTGCGATATCCATCATCACACCATCAATTCGTCGAGTTCAGCATAGTCGGGCAGCCGGCGCTCGATCGCCCTGCCCTCGCGCACCACGATGCGATCCGATTCGGGCCGCGACAGCAATTCGGTCCAGCTGCGTCCCTTGAAGACGATGAAGTCGGCGCTACCGCCGGCGGCGAGAGTGCCGACACCTTCCAGCCGCATCACCTCGGCCGGCATCGCCGCTATCGCTTTCGGCCAGTCACCGACAGGGTGATCGAAATGCAGGATGCGTGTCGCCATGCGATAGACCTCCAGCATATCGAGGTCGCCATAGCCGTAGAACGGGTCGCGCGTGTTGTCGGAAGCGACAGCCACTTTGATGCCGCGTGCCTTGATCTCGTGCAGCAGCGTCACGCCGCGCCAGCGGGGCGTCGTGCCGTTGTTGCGCCGGTCCTGCAGATAGAGGTTGCACA
>NZ_RZSV01000369.1:0-3635 GCF_004023205.1 Mesorhizobium sp. M1A.F.Ca.IN.020.03.2.1
CTGTTCGCTACTCGCTATTTCGCTATTCGCTCAATCACCGCTTCGCAATCGGCACGTAGTCGCGCTCCGTGGCGCCGGTGTAGAGCTGGCGCGGGCGGCCGATCTTCTGGTGCGGGTCTTCGATCATTTCCTTCCACTGCGCGATCCAGCCGACGGTGCGGGCGACCGCGAACAGCACGGTGAACATGGTGGTTGGGAAGCCCAGCGCCTTCAGCGTGATACCCGAATAGAAGTCGACGTTCGGATAGAGCTTCTTCTCGATGAAATACTCGTCGGTCAGCGCGATCTTCTCCAGCTCCATCGCGATGTCGAGCAGCGGATCATCCTTGATGCCGAGCTCGCCCAGCACCTCATGCGCCGTCTTCTGCATGATCTTGGCGCGCGGATCGTAGTTCTTGTAGACGCGATGGCCGAAGCCCATCAGGCGGAACGGGTCGTTCTTGTCCTTGGCGCGGGCGATGAATTCCGGGATGTGATCGACATGGCCGATCTCGCCCAGCATGTTGAGGGCCGCCTCGTTGGCGCCGCCATGCGCGGGGCCCCAGAGGCAAGCAATGCCGGCCGCGATGCAGGCGAACGGATTGGCGCCCGAAGAGCCGGCGAGACGAACCGTCGAAGTCGACGCGTTCTGCTCGTGATCGGCGTGCAGGATGAAGATGCGCTCCATGGCGCGCGCCAGCACCGGATTGATCTTGTACTCCTCACACGGCACGGCAAAGCACATGTGCAGGAAGTTGGCGGCGAAATTCAGCTCGTTCTTCGGGTAAATGAAGGGCTGGCCGATGTGGTATTTGTAGGCCATCGCCGCGATCGTCGGCATCTTGGCGATCAGTCGCATGGAGGCGACCATGCGCTGATATGGGTCCGAGATGTCGGTCGAGTCGTGGTAGAAGGCCGACAGCGCGCCGACCACGCCGCACATGACGGCCATCGGATGGGCGTCGCGGCGGAAGCCGGTGAAGAAGCGCGACATCTGCTCATGCACCATGGTGTGGCGCGTCACGCGATAGTCGAAGTCGTCCTTCTGCGCCTTGGTCGGCAATTCGCCGTAGAGCAGGAGATAACAGACCTCGAGGAAGTCGCCGTGCTCGGCGAGCTGGTCGATCGGGTAGCCGCGATGCAGCAGGATGCCGGCGTCGCCGTCGATGAAGGTGATCGCCGACTCGCAGCTTGCCGTCGAGGTGAAACCGGGATCGTAGGTGAAGGCCCCGGTGGTGCTGTACAGCGCGCCGATGTCGATCACGTCGGGCCCGGTCGAGCCGCTTCGCACCTTGAATTCATGCGTCTTGCCGGCGAGCTCGAGCCTTGCGGTCGACTCGCGCGCCTTGCCGCCCGATTCCAGTTTTGTCGCAGCTTCGCTCATTGCAAACTCCTTTATGTTTTCTCATGCCGGCAAGGCAATTCCTGCAAACGACACGTCGAAATCACCGGAATGCGCGAACTTGCCACCGCATTTTAGGAGGTGCGTGCCAGATTGGGCCAAGGCCTAATGTTGCACTGCGAAACACACCTTTCAATGCCAATCTTCTTGGGCCAGTTCGCTCCTAATCGATTTGATCCGCAACCCGCGCCAGGCTCTCCTCACGGCCGAGCACAGCGAGCACATCGAACACGCCGGGCGAGGTGCTGCGGCCGGTGAGCGCAGCTCTCAGCGGTTGAGCCACGGCGCCGAGCTTATGGCCGCCTGCCTGCGCAAAATCGCGAATAGCGGCTTCCGCGGTCGCGGCGCTCCATTCGCTGGAGATCGCGGCGAGCGCGGCATGGGTACCGCGCAAAATGGCGCGGGCGTCGCTGCCAAGCAACCCCGCAGCCCTTTCGTCGAGCTGCAAGGGCCGCTCGGCGAACAGGAAGCCGGCTCCATCGACGAGCTCGACCAAGGTCTTTGCCCGCTCCTTGAGGCCCGGCATGGCAGCAAGCAGCTGTGCCTGGCGCCTGTCGTCGAGCTTGGCCGCAAGCGCCGGGCCACCCTCGAGATAGGGCAGGGTGGCTACGAGAATATCAAATAGCGCCTTGTCGTCCATCTTGCGCATATGGACGCCGTTCAGCGCCTCGAGCTTGGCGAAGTCGAACCGGGCGGCGCCCTTGTTGACGTCGGCGATGTCGAACCAGGAGATCATATCCTTGATCGACATCACCTCGTCGTCGCCGTGGCTCCAGCCGAGCCTGGCCAGATAGTTGAGCAGGGCCTCCGGCAGATAGCCCATGGCGCGATAAGCCTCGACGCCGAGCGCGCCGTGGCGCTTCGACAGCTTGGCGCCGTCGGCACCATGGATCAGCGGGATGTGCGACATCGACGGCACGGTCCAGCCCATGGCGTTGTAGATTACGGTCTGGCGCGCGGCGTTGGTCAGGTGATCGTCGCCGCGGATGATGTGGGTGACGCCCATATCGTGATCGTCGACGACGACGGCATGCATGTAGGTCGGGTTGCCGTCCGAGCGCAGGATGATGAAGTCGTCGAGGTCCTTGTTCGGGAATCGCACCTCGCCCTGCACGCGGTCGTGCACGACGGTCTCTCCTTCGGTCGGCGCCTTGATGCGGATGGCGCCCTTGACGCCGGGAGGCGCCTCGGAGGGGTCGCGGTCGCGCCACTGGCCATTGTAGCGCGGCGGCAACCCCTTGGCCCGCGCCGCCTCGCGCATCGCCTCCAGCTCGGCAGGCGTCTCATAGCTGTAATAGGCCTTGCCCAGCCGTACGAGCTCCTCTGCCACCTCACGGTGGCGCGGCGCTCGCTCGAACTGCGACACGGCCTCGCCGTCCCATGAGAGGCCGAGCCAGGTCAGCCCGTCCAGGATAGCGGCTGTCGCCGCTTCGGTGGAGCGCTCGCGGTCAGTGTCCTCGATGCGCAGCAGCATCGTGCCGCCCGTGTGCCTGGCGTAGAGCCAGTTGAACAGCGCCGTGCGCGCCCCGCCGATGTGCAGATAGCCGGTGGGCGAGGGGGCAAAGCGGGTGACGACCTTGTCGGACATGGAACTCTCGGAAGAAGCTCTGAAGCGGGCATGATTGCGCGGACTTTCGCGCGGTGGGCGTTCATGTAGCATAGGAGGTCTGGGGCGCAAGGGGCAGACCCGATGGCTGGACGTGGCCGGGGTGCGGAGGATGGCGAGAAGACGACGGCTGGCGTGAGCGAGCGCCTGCTGTTTGCCGACACCGTGCCTGCCGAGGCAGTACCGGTTTGGGTTCCCGTGCCGCGTCCGGCCACCGAGATTTCGGACGGCGACGCCGTCGTGAAGCCGCCTCCGCCGGCAGCCATCGACTTGATCCGCAGGCGGTTCCGCCGTGCCTCGTTTTCCGCGATTCGCCGGGGTGTGGCCGAGGCAGCCTCCACCGAGCTCGACCGCGGCATCGGCTTCCTCCTGGTGCCGGTGTTCCTGGCCGCCGGCGTGATACTCTATTATTCCTTGAGCGCCGAGCCGGATCTTTACAGACCGCTGGCGGCGGTGGCGCTGATGGCTCTATGCGCGGCGGTTTCGCGTCCCTGGCTAAAGACACACCTGGTCTTTATGGCGGCGTTGTTTTGCGCGCTGGGATTCGTCGCCGCGAAGGTCGAGACCTGGCGCGCCGCTACACCGATGCTCGGCTCCGAAATCCAGACGCGGCTGACAGGCCGCGTCGTCCTCGCCGAGGGAATGGCC
>NZ_RZSV01000036.1:0-34558 GCF_004023205.1 Mesorhizobium sp. M1A.F.Ca.IN.020.03.2.1
GGCGGGTGGAGATGGCGCCGCCGGCCCGCACCATCGCCGCCGGCTTCACCGAGGAGGTCGCCAAGGTCGGCGACGCGGTGACCGCGATCGGCCATCGCTCGCGCGAGGAGGCGGAAAAGCGCATGAAGGCGGTGCGCATCATCGTCGGCGGCAAGCGCTACGACGTCTATCCCGACCGCCTGCCGCCTGCCTAGATGGCGGAGTTTCTGGCCGGCATCGAGCAGCTTGCCTTGGTGCGGGGGCTGAAAGCCTCCTTCGTCGCTTATCCGATCGTCAACGCGCTGCACATCATGGCGGTCGGCGCGCTGCTCACCAGCGTCGGCCTCATGGATTTCAGCGTCCTTGGCGCCTTCCGCTCGCTGCCCCACGCGCCGTTCGTCGCGCTGCTGCGCCGCGTAGCCCTTGGGGCGTTTGGCGGCGCGATCATCACCGGGGCGCTGCTGTTTTCGGTAAAGGCGGGCACCTATGCGGCGATGCCGATCTTCCTTGCCAAGATAACGCTGATCCTGCTAGCGGGGGCCAATTTCCTCGCCTTCACGCGCTTGACCCGCACGAGCGGGGTGGCCGAGTCGGCCGGGGGCATCGCGGCCGTCCTGGCCGTGATTTCGCTCGGTCTGTGGACCTGCGTGCTTTTCGCCGGGCGATTCATAGGGTTTTTGTGAAGCAATTCCATGAAGAGCCGCTTGCTGCTCAGATGTCCGGCGCGCTGCCGACCTTCTTCTTCATCTCCAGCGCCCACGCGCGGCCTTCGTCGCCGCCCCACAGCAGCCAGGCGATGTAGCCGGCAGAGGGATTTTCCTCGTTGCCGTAGTTCTTGCCGCGCTTGTCGACCTCGTGGCGGGCGAAATAGTTGACCATGCGGCCGATGGTCGAGGGTGAAAGGTTCTTGCGGTTCTTCAGCTCCGTCGCCCTCGCGACGCCGATCTCGGTGCCGCCGCGGCCGAACTGCTTGCGCAGGCGCAGCCCCTTGGCGTTTTCGGCAACGATCTCAGGGCAGCGCAGGTCGATTTCGTCTGCGGACATGTCATTCATCGCAGATTTTTAGCCTACGGGCAGAATGCGGGGAAGCGGGGTTCCGGAGTTGCTAATCGGTGCCGGTACCAAAATGCGCTGAGATGAACGGGCACGAAGTCGCGCTCTACGGCGCCCCCCTCTGTCCTGCCGGACATCTCCCCCCCAAGTGGGGAGATCAGCCGTCGTCGCGGCTTTCGCCAATCGCCAACGGTGCAGGATCGGCGAGGCGGCGAAGCTGCCAATCCCCCCTCTGTCCTGCCGGACATCGGGGGGATTGGCAGCATCGCTCCAATATCTTGGCGAATTCCCGCAAGCTGGCTCTGTGGATGCGGCAGCCGCGAACTAAACTGCGCCTCTGTGAAAGCAAATTACCTAAACATTATGCCTTTAAATTGGTGATGTTCCTTACCCTGCCAAAGTTGCCCTTACCCAAAATACTCCTGCAACGGCCGAACCTCGAGGTTTCCCGCCCGCAGCGCCGCGATTGCTTCGGCCACGGCCGCAGCACCCGACAGCGTGGTGTAATACGGCACCTTCTGCATCAGCGTCGCGCGGCGGAGCGACTTCGAGTCCGACACGGCTTTCTGGCCGTCGGTGGTGTTGAAGACGATCTGGACCTGGCGATTGCGGATGGCGTCCTCGATGTGGGGGCGGCCTTCGAGTACCTTGTTGATCTTTTCCGCCGTCACGCCGTTCTCGGCGAGGAAGCGGGCGGTGCCGGAAGTGGCAAGCACCTTGAAGCCCTGCTCGGCGAGGCGTTTTACGGCGGGCAGAATCCCCTTCTTGTCTTCGTCGCGCACCGAGACGAACAGCGTGCCCGCGCGGGGGAGATCAACACCCGCCCCTAGCTGGCTCTTGGCGAAGGCCAGCGCAAAGTCGCGGTCGAGGCCCATCACCTCGCCGGTCGAGCGCATTTCCGGCCCGAGCAATATGTCGACGCCGGGGAAGCGGGCGAAGGGGAAGACGGCTTCCTTGACCGCGATATGGCCGGGATTGCGCGCGTCAGGCATGGCGCCGTAATGCGCGAAGGCGTTTTCCAGCGTCTCGCCGGCCATGATGCGGGCGGCGATTTTCGCAATGGGACGGCCGATGGTCTTGGCGACGAAGGGCACGGTGCGCGAGGCGCGGGGATTCACCTCAAGCACATAGACCGTGCCGTCCTTGATGGCGTATTGCACGTTCATCAGGCCGCCGACATTGAGCGCCCGGGCAAGTGCGGCGGTCTGGCGTTCCAGCTCGTCGACGAGCTCCGGCTGCAGCGAATATACCGGCAGCGAGCAGGCGCTGTCGCCCGAATGGATGCCGGCCTCCTCGATGTGCTCCAGGATGCCGGAGACGAAGGTCTCCTTGCCGTCGCAGAGGCAGTCGACATCGACCTCGGTGGCGCCGGTGAGATAAGTGTCGAACAAAAGCGGGTTCTTGCCGAGCAGCGTGTTGATCTGGCCGGTCTTGTCGGCCGGGTATTTCTGCTTGATGTCCTCCGGCACCAGGCCGGGCACGGTGTCGAGCAGATAGGTCTGCAGCATGCCTTCGTTGTAGATGATCTGCATGGCGCGGCCGCCGAGCACATAGGACGGGCGCACCACCAGCGGAAAGCCGAGCTCGGCAGCGACGAGGCGCGCCTGCTCGACCGAATAGGCAATGCCGTTCTTCGGCTGGGTGAGCCCGAGCTTGTGCAACAGCTTCTGAAAGCGGTCGCGGTCTTCGGCAAGATCGATCATGTCGGGCGAAGTGCCGAGGATCGGGATGCCGGCCTTCTCCAGCGCGTCGGCCAGCTTCAGCGGTGTCTGGCCGCCGAATTGGACGATGACGCCGACCAGTTCCCCGGAGGCCTGCTCGGCGCGCAGGATCTCCAGCACGTCCTCCGGCGTCAGCGGATCGAAATAGAGCCGGTCGGACGTGTCGTAGTCGGTCGACACGGTCTCCGGGTTGCAGTTGACCATGATCGCCTCGAAGCCGGCGTCGCGCAGCGCAAAGGCGGCATGGCAGCAGCAATAGTCGAACTCGATGCCCTGGCCGATGCGGTTCGGGCCGCCGCCGAGGATGACGACCTTCTTGCGCGACGAGACGCGCGCCTCGTTGGCGAGCTCGCCGGCGAAGGGCGTCTCATAGGTCGAATACATATAGGCGGTCGGCGAGGCGAACTCGGCGGCGCAGGTGTCGATGCGCTTATAGACCGGGTGAACGCCGAGTTTTTGCCTGGTCTTTTGAATCACTTCCGCGTCGGTCCTGGTCAGCGACGCCAGGCGTGCGTCGGAAAAGCCCATCGCCTTCAGCATGCGCAGGTTCGCCGCGTCCTGCGGCAGGCCGTGCTCGCGGATGCGCTCTTCCATGGCGATGATGCCGGCGATCTGCTCGAGGAACCACGGGTCGATCTTGCACATGGCGTGCACGTCTTCGAGCGAGGTGCCCATGCGGATCGCCTGCGCCACCATGCGCAGCCGATCGGGGGTCGGCGTGCCGAGCGCGGCGCGGATGGCGTTGCGGTCGTCGACGTGGTCTGCCGAGCCAAGGCCGGGGATCTCGATCTCGTCGAGGCCGGTGAGGCCGGTTTCCAGTCCGCGCAGCGCCTTCTGCAGCGATTCCTGGAAGCTGCGGCCGATGGCCATCACCTCGCCCACCGACTTCATGGCGGTGGTCAGCACCGGCTCGGCGCCCGGGAATTTCTCGAAGGCGAAGCGCGGGATCTTGGTCACCACATAGTCGATCGAGGGCTCGAACGAGGCCGGCGTCGCGCCGCCGGTGATGTCGTTCTCCAGCTCGTCCAGCGTGTAGCCGACGGCAAGCTTTGCCGCGACCTTGGCAATCGGGAAGCCGGTCGCCTTCGAGGCGAGCGCGGACGAGCGCGAGACGCGCGGGTTCATCTCGATGACTACGAGGCGGCCGTCGGCCGGATTGACGGCGAACTGGACGTTGGAGCCGCCCGTCTCGACGCCGATCTCGCGCAGCACCGCGATCGAGGCGTTGCGCATCATCTGATACTCTTTGTCGGTCAGGGTCAGGGCCGGCGCGACGGTGATGGAATCGCCGGTGTGCACGCCCATCGGGTCGAGGTTCTCGATCGAGCAGATGATGATGCAGTTGTCCGCCTTGTCGCGGACCACTTCCATCTCATACTCCTTCCAGCCGAGCACGCTCTCCTCGATCAGCACCTCCGTGGTGGGCGAGGCGTCGAGGCCGGACTGAACGATGTCGTAGAATTCGGCGCGGTTGTAGGCGATGCCGCCGCCGGTGCCGCCCATGGTGAAGGAGGGGCGGATAATCGCCGGCAGGCCGACATGGTCGAGCGCTTGCGCCGCGATCGCCATGGCGTGGCTGATATAGCGCTGCTTGCGGTCGCCTTCGCCGAGATTCCAGCGCGTCTCCAAAGCATCGAGCGCGGCATCGAGGTTTTCGGGGTTCTCGGCTTTGAGCGCGGCGCGCTCGGCCTCGTGGATCTTGCGGTCGGCGTCCTTGACTTCTGTGGCGTTGGCCAGCATCGAGCGCGGCGTCTCCAGCCCGATCTTGCTCATCGCCTGGCGGAACAGCGCGCGGTCCTCGGCCTTGTCGATGGCATGCGCATCGGCGCCGATCATCTCGACATTGTAGCGGTCGAGCACGCCCATGCGGCGCAGCGACAGCGCGGTGTTGAGCGCCGTCTGGCCGCCCATGGTGGGCAGCAGCGCGTCGGGGCGCTCCTTGGCGATGATCTTCGCCACCACTTCCGGCGTGATCGGTTCGATATAGGTGGCGTCTGCCAGCTCCGGATCGGTCATGATCGTGGCCGGGTTGGAGTTGACCAGGATGACGCGGAAACCCTCTTCCTTCAGCGCCTTGCAGGCCTGGGTGCCGGAATAGTCGAACTCGCATGCCTGGCCGATGACGATGGGGCCGGCCCCGATGATCAGGATCGACTTGATGTCGGTGCGTCTTGGCATGGTCTATGGATTCCGTTCGGCGAGCGGCTTGCACGAAAAACCGGGCGGGGAGGACCCGGCCGGTTGTGCTTGCGATTCTGGTATCAGGCTAGGAGGGCCTTATAGGGAAGAGTTTTGGCGGATGTAACCCCGAAAATGAGGGTTTGCGGGTTGGCGTGACGGAACAAACCAGGCGTCTCATTCCTTCGCGCCCCCCTCTGCCCTGCCGGGCATCTCCCCCACGAGGGGGGAGATTGGACGTCACGACTGCTTTCGCCAATTTTCGACGGTGAAGAAAAAGCGAGGCGCCAAAACAGCCGATCTCCCCCCCAAGTGGGCCCAAGTGGGGAGATGTCCGGCAGGACAGAGGGGGGCGCTGTCCCGCCGGCGTCTTCAGCCTATCGCTTCCCCAGGGCCAGCTGATCCGTGATCTCAAAGCGCTCCGAAACGCCGATGCGGATCATGTTCAGGCTGCCTTCGCGGGTGAAGCGGAATTCGTCGGAAGAGTCCGAGCCGGCCGGCTTGCCGTCATGGAAGTGGATGATGCGCGTGCCGCCGTCCGGCCAGGTCACGGTCACGACGCTGTCGCCGGCCTCATGTGCGACGCTGATCAGGCAGCGGGTCATCGGCTGGCCGATCCGGCGCGCGCAGGGGATGCCGTCGGCGGCGTCTGGGGCAGGGGTGTCGGACTCCGTGATCGCCGAGGCGGCGAAGGCGAGGGCGTAGGCATCCTGCATGGCGACGGCGCTGATATCGGCCGCGGATGGCGGATCGGCCGGCTCGCTGCGACCCAGGCGCGCGGCGATGTCCGGCTGCGGTTCTTCAGAGGGCTCGGGCGCGTTCGCTTCCTGTGGCGGGCCGGCGTCAGTTGCCGGCACGGCTGCATCCTCGGGCGCCGGGGCCGGGTTGTTGGGGCTGAGATAGCGGGCCGGCGCCCATCCGACGATATGCGCGTCCTGCGTGTCCTCGACCTTGCACCAGGGATAGTTATTGACGGTCTTGCAGCCGTAATTCTTCACGGCTGCGCCGTTGGGCAGGCGCGCCGCGACCTTTCCATCTGGTGAAGCGGTGGCGCGGATGTTGAGGAGATCGTCCGGCGCAAGGCCGCCGATGATTGAAATGATCGTGGCTGGCGCGTCCTGGGCCAAAGCCGGCACGGCGGCCAGCAGCAAAGGAGCGGCGATCAGCAATGTCGATCGGAGCGTGACTTTACGCTTCATCCTTAATGCACTGCAATCCTGGCGTTTCCGCTCAATCAGATTATGAGCTTCGCTCAATCATGGATATGAGCTTCGCTCAATCTTTATAAATCCGGTCCGCGGCGCGTGCGCCCATTCCAGTCGTCCGCTTGTTCGGCCTGCTTTGCGGCAGCTTCATGGTCGTAGGCGATGGCGATCGCCTCGGAGCGGCCGGGAGGCATCCATCCCGACGATGCCGTAGCGCGCATGCCGGCTGTCCTGCTCAGAGACATGCGCCGGCGGGAATGCGGATGAGCTCGCTGCGATGGCTATTGCCGCACAACGCGATCCGGCAGGCTGGAGGGCCAGCACGTGGCCATGGATATCGGCCAGAACGGCAATGCGCATCAGGCGTCGATCTCCGCATCGGCGGTGCCGACCGCTGGAAGCGCCTTGTCCTCGCCGGCGGCCGCGATCACGCTGTCGAGCAGGCCGGGGAAGCGCCTGTCGAGGTCGTCGCGGCGCAGGGTGATCAGCCGGCTGGTGCCGACCGCTTCGGTGCGCGTCACGCCAGCCTCGCGCAGCTTGGCGAGGTGGTAGCTGAGATTGGTCTTGGAGGCGAGGTCGAGGAACTTGCCGCAGTTCATCGGCACGCCTTCCTTGCTGGCGAGAAAGCGCACGATTGCCAGCCGGGTCGGGTCGCCGAGCACGGCAAGCACGATCGGCAGGCTGATCTGATCGGCGGTCGGATGAGGCAAGGTCATGGTTGAGAATTAAGCGCAAACGGCACCAACTTCAACGCGTCTCCGCTTCTTGCTTGGTTGCGCAGCTTCCCGGTTTCTACGCCGTCCTGACACAGAGCTGTCAGCAGGGTTCCGCTAATTTGCCCAAGTTCCGTTGACATCATGCCCCTTCATGTCCAATTGTTCAATAACTTTTGAACAAAGGACATATCCCATGGACAAGCGGATCTTCTGGCTTGCGCTCGGATCGTTTGCGATCTCGACCGAAGGCTTCGTCATCTCCAGCCTTCTTCCCGATATCGCCGCGGATGCCGGCATCTCCGTTCCGCTCGCCGGCTCGCTGATCACCGCCTTCGCGCTCGCCTATGCGATCGGCGCGCCGATCCTGGCGACGCTGACCGGCGAGTGGGACCGGCGGCGCGTCATCCTGTGGACGCTGGTGTTCTTCGTAATCGGCAATATCGTCGCGGCGCTAAGCTCGTCCTTCGAATTGCTGCTCATCGCACGCATCGTCATGGCGCTGTCGTCCGGCCTGTTCGCGGCAACCGCGCAAGGCACGGCCGTGGCGCTGGTCGACGACCATCACAGGGCCCGCGCCATCGCGGTCGTGGTCGGCGGCACCACGGTGGCGGTCGCGGTCGGCGCGCCGCTCGGCGCGCTGGTGGCGGCGATTGCCGGCTGGCGCGGCACCTTCTTCGCCATTGCCGGCCTCGGCGCGCTTGCCGGCGCGATCCTGTGGTGGCGGCTGCCGCGCGGTATTGTCGGCACCAGGCTGCCGCTCAAGGCGCGGCTGGCGGCGGCGGTCCGTCCCGGCGTTTTGCCGATCCTGGTCACGACCGTGCTGGCGCTGGTCGGCGCCTTCACCGTCTTTGCCTTCATCGCGCCTCTGGCGATCGAGGGCGGCGGGCTCAGCCCGCTGGCGCTTCCCGGCATGCTGCTCGCATTCGGCGTTGGCGCCGTTATCGGCAACATCGCCGGCGGCCAGGCGGCCGACCGTTTCGGCGCGGCGCGCACGGTTTGCTGGTCGCTGGGGCTGAGCGCGGCGATGCTCGTCACCTTGTCGCTGATCTCGACCTTCCTGCCGCATTCGATCGCCGGGCCGGCGCTGATGGGCATGATGGTGCCGTGGGGCATCGTCGGCTGGGCCTTCCCGCCGGCGCAGGCGAGCCGGATCATCAAAATAGCGCCCGATGCCGCCCCGATCGTGCTCTCGCTCAACGCCTCGGCGCTCTATTTCGGCGTCGCCCTTGGCGCGGTGGTCGGCGGTGCGGTGCTGCGCTTCGGCGCGCCGGCCGATCTCGGTCTGGTCGCGGCGGTATTCCCGATCGTCGGGCTGGGTGTGGTGCTCGCGGGTCGCGCACTCACTCGCCCGATCGCCATGCCGGCGGAATAGAGTTCGCGAACTGAAGACTTGCCCGCCTCAGGCTGGCCGCCACATCTGCAGGATGGAGGCGGCCAGAAGCAGGCCAAGCACGATGTTGAGCGCGCGCCATTGCCGCTCGGTTCGGAGCAAACGTGCCAGCAGCGTGCCGGCTACGCACCAGAGCGACAGCGAGACGGCCGCGGCAAGGCCGAACACGGCGCCGAGCAGCAATGCCAACTGCAAGGGGCCGTCGGCAAGCGCCGCGAAGGAAGCGGCCGCACCCAGGCCCATTGCCCAACCCTTGGGATTCATCCACTGAATCCCGGCGCCGCCGAAGAAGCTGTTCGGCCTAGCCATGCTCACGTCGAGCTTGGGCGGGCCGCTGCGGCCGATCCTGATCGCCAGCCAGATCAGATAGAGCGAGCCGGCGATCTTCATCGCAAGCTGGAGCGAGGGGACGGCGGCGATCAGCCCGGCCAGGCCGGCAGCACCCGCCGCCGCTACCGACGCCAGTCCCGCGGCGCTGCCGGCCATCAGCGGCACCGATCGGCGAAAGCCGAACTGCGCCCCGGATGCCGTCGACAGCGTCGTGGCGATGCCGGGCGTCGAGGTCGAGATCAACGCGAACAGGACAAGGGGGATGATGGTTTCGGACATCCAAAGCCTCCACGGTGGAAGGAGCCTGCATGTTAGGCGCTGGGCGCTATCAGTAAATGCAATGTTTGATATAGTCTGCATTAGTGATTATAATGCAGCGATGTTCCGCGATCTCGACACCACACTTGTCCGCACCTTCGTGACGACGGCCGACAAAGCCAGCATGACGGCCGCGGCCAACGCCCTCAATCTGACCCAGGGCGCCGTCAGCCAGCAGATCAAGCGGCTGGAGGAGATCCTTGGCCGGACGTTGTTCGAGCGCGACCGCCGCGGCTTGAGACTGACGCGTTCGGGCGAACGGCTGCTCGACAAGGGCCGGCGTCTCTTGCGGCTCAATGACGAGATCCTGGCGGAGATAAGCGGCAAGGCGGTCGCCGGCGGGGTGCGGATCGGCGTGCCCTACGATCTTGTCGGCACATTGCTGCAACCTGTTTTGAAAACCTACGCTGAAGCCTATCCGCAGGTGGACATTTCGCTGGTCTGCGCCTCTTCGCCGGAACTCGCGGCGGCGCTGGCGGCAGGGACGATCGACCTTGCCGTCATCGAGGAGCGGGCCGGTCCGACGGCCGGCGAGTGCCTGGTGGTCGACCGGCTGGTCTGGGTCGGTGCCAGAGGCGGTTCGGCGCGCCTGAAGCGGCCTTTGCCGGTCTCCATGGTCGCGGATAGCTGCGCCTTCCGTCCCGCGGTGCTGGCGGCGCTCGGCACGCACGGGCTCGATTGGCGCACCGTGTTCGAGAACGGCAACATCGACGCAACGATGGCAACGGTACGGTCGGACCTTGCGGTGACCACCTGGCTCGCCTCGACGGTTCCGGCCGACCTCGACATCCTGTCCGACGCCGACTTACCGGCGCTGCCGAATTTTTCCGTCAACCTGCACCTGCCGAAGCATGCAGTGACGCGGACGGCAGAGGCATTCGCCACTCATATCCGCGAGGGTCTGGTGCGGCATCGCCGGGCAGCGTGAGCGACACCTTTCGTTCCCCGCCCCCGCTTTGGGGGCGAGGAACTTGGCGCTACTTCCAGTTCTTGCGCCGTTCGAGCTCGGCTTCCGAAGGCTGCTCTGTCGCAAAAGATCCGGTCTTGACGTCGCCGCCACGTTCATAGGTCGCCATGATGACACCCGTGCTGGTGGTTTGCGACTTGATGAGCTTGAAGGCGGCGGGCATCGCGTCATCGCCGAACAGGCGCTTGCCCTTGCCCAGCAACAGCGGGAAGATCATCAACCGGATCTCGTCGATCAGCCCATTGGCGAGCAGGGTCTGGATCAGATTGCCCGAACCCTGGATGAGCAGATCGGGTCCGTCTTCCTGCTTGAGCTGTCTGAGCCTGGCAACGACATCTGGTCCAAGCGGCTGCGTGCTCTGCCAGGTCAGGCTATCCGGCCGATGCGTCGCGACATATTTGGTCGCCGGGTTGAAGGCATCTGCGATCGGATCTTTCTGATACGGCCAGTACGCGGCGAAGATGTCATAGGTTCTGCGACCGAGCAGCAGGGCGAAGGGCTTGGAGAACAATTCGTCCATTGCCTCGCCCGCCACCTCGTCAAAGTAATGGAAGGTCCAGCCGCCGAATTGAAAGCCGCCGACCGGGTCTTCTTCCGGGCCGCCCGGCGCCTGCATGATCCCGTCGAGGCTGACGAATGTGGCGGCGATGATCTTGCGCATCTGTCTTCTCCCTTTTCGTGATCCGTGCCGTCGCGGCCGGATTTCGGCCTAAGGACGGGCGACGAGCCTGCGTTCCGACACAGACTCCCGCAGATTTCTATCGTTCGCTGTCGGCGCGCATGGCGCGGGACGAAAACCAGACATCGCCGAACACGGCGGTGGCGGTTCGATCGGGCGCCTTGTCTTCGGTCAGCCAGATCGAGCGCGTGCGGCTGGCGCGTTCGCGGGTTGGCACTTTTGCGTCCGGGCCGGCGAGGGAGGCGACGACGCAAGGGATGAACCAGGAACCCATGAAGGGCCGGCAGGCGAACCCCGCCTGCATGCGGGTGACCAGCACGGCGAGGCCGATACGCTGCGCCGGCCGCCAGGGGAAGATCAGCCGGCCGCCGGGCCTGAGCGCCCTCAGCCACGCAGGGGGCGGGGCAATGACGGCAGCATTGACATAGATGATGTCGGAGGGCGGCAGCGGGCCGGCGACAGCGTCGCCGGCAACGACCTCGACATTGCCATAGGCCGCGAGGTTCACCTTGGCTTGCGCGGCGAGATCCGCTTCGATCTCGAAGGCGGTGACGCTGCCGCCGGGCTCGACCAGCCTTGCCAGCAGCGCGGTATAGTAGCCCGTACCGGCGCCGATATGGGTGACGGCTTCGCCGGGTTTCGGTTCGACCTTGCCGATCCACATGGCGTGCAGAATCGGTTCGCCGTTGTTGATGCCCTTGTCGGCATCGAGCACCACCAGCACGTTCTGGTAGATGTAGCTTGGATCCGCAGTCGGGGTTTTGAACGCTCCGTCGCCGGCAAAGACTGTCCAAGGTCCAGGGCCGAGAAAGGCCTCGCGCGGCACGGAGGCGAACGCCTCCTCGATGCGGGGATCGGCGGAGCGCGCATGCGCGGCCATCAGTTTGGCGTAGAATTTTCGGGCGTCGTCCGAAACGGTCATGCTTTCAGAAGATAGCGCGGCCGGCCGGGATGTCGCGGCTCGAACTCAGCCGGCAAAAGTGTCGAAGAGCAGCTTGAAGTTGAGCACCAGGATGATCGCCGCGACTACCCAGGCGAGTGCGGCGACGCCGCGCGAGATGACGAAACTGCCCATCTTCTTCTTATCCGAGACGAACTGCACCAGCGGCACAACGGCGAAGGGCAACTGCATCGACAGGATGACCTGGCTGAAGACCAGGAGCTGGGCCGTGCCCTTTTCGCCGTAGAGCGCGGTGACGATCACGACGGGGACGATGGCAAGGCCGCGCGTCAGCAGGCGGCGCGCCCATTGCGGAATGCGCAGACGCAGGAAGCCTTCCATCACGATCTGGCCGGCAAGCGTGGCGGTGACCGTCGAGTTGAGCCCGGAGGCGAGCAGCGCGACCGCGAACAGGATCGAGGCAATGCTCAAGCCCAACAGCGGCGACAGCAATTCGAAAGCCTGACCGATCTCGGCGACATCCTGGTGCCCGGTGCCGTGGAAGGCCACTGCCGCGACGATCAGGATGGACGCGTTGACAAACAGCGCCAGGATCAGCGCGATGGTCGAGTCCGTGGTCGCCCATTTGATGGCGTCGCGCTTGCCGGCATCGGTGCGCTCATAGGCGCGGGTCTGCACGATCGAGGAGTGCAGGTAGAGATTGTGCGGCATCACGGTGGCGCCGATGATGCCGATGGCGATGTAGAGCATCGTCGGGTTGGTGACGATCTGGGACGACGGCACAAACATCGAATGCAGGATTGTGCCTGCGGGCGGGGCGGCGACGAAGATCTGGATGGCGAAGCAGCCAAAGATGATGATCAGGAGCGCGACGACGAACGCCTCGAGATAACGGAAGCCCCTGTTCATGAGCAGCAGCACAAGGAAGGCGTCCAGCGCGGTGAGGACGGCGCCGCCGATCAGCGGGATGCCGAACAGGAGCTGCAGCGCAATCGCCGTGCCGATCACCTCGGCGAGGTCGCAGGCGATGATCGCCAGTTCGCAGGCGATCCAGAGCAGGAAATTTGCCGGACGCGGATAATAGGCGCGACAGGCCTGCGCGAGGTCGCGGCCGGTGGCGATGCCGAGGCGGGCGGCCAGTGCCTGCAACAGGATCGCCATCAGGTTCGACAGCATGATGATGAAAAGCAGCGTGTAGCCGAACTGGGCGCCGCCGGCGAGGTCTGTCGCCCAGTTGCCCGGGTCCATATAGCCGACCGAGACCATATAGCCGGGACCCATGAAGGCGAACAGGCGGCGGAACCAGAGACCGGTGTCGGGCACCCTGATCGAGGCATTGACCTCGCGCAGACTGGGCTGCTCAGTCTCATCGGAGCGGGCAAATTGCCACGAGGGACGGGACACTGCTTCTGACATCGGGGGGTCCGCTGGAAGGGTATCGAGGATCGCCACTATGTATGCTAAGGCTGAACATTATGCAACAGGCTATACTTCATTGTTCAAGCTCTTGTGATGCACGCCGATAGGGCGCCGCGTGCAGCAGCAAACGCCGGGTTGCGCCGACCCGGGAATGCAAATAAACGGCCAGGGCACCACGGTCCGTGCTATGAGTGCGGAGCCGATTCAGCCATGAAGGAGCGCGTATTGGCGCTGAGGAACAGACCAGTTCGACGCGAAAAGCCGCTTCCTGATGCCGAAATCCATTCGGAAGGGTTCCGTCAGACCCGCGAAGCGCGTCGCAGCGCGCTTGTCGAGGACTATGTCGAGCTGATCGCCGATCTGATCGAGGACGGAAACGAGGCCCGTCAGGTCGATATCGCGGCCAGGCTTGGCGTCGCGCAACCCACCGTGGCAAAAATGCTGACAAGGCTCTGCGCCGACGGGCTGGTGTCCAGGAAACCCTATCGCGGGGTGTTTCTCACGGACGCCGGTCGCAAGGTGGCGCAGGAGAGCCGCATCCGTCACGAGACTGTCGAAGCCTTCCTGCGCTCGCTCGGTGTCAGCGCCGAGACGGCACGGATCGATGCCGAGGGCATCGAGCACCATGTCAGCGCCGAGACGCTGGATGCATTTCGCAGGGCGATGACGACACGCTGAGCCCCGCCAGCGTTAAACTTCTGGACCGACGAGTCGCTGGAACCGCCGAACGGTACGCACGTTGCTCCTGACGTTGCGCGATGATCGCGTGGAACGGAGGAAGCGACGGGCGTTGAACAGGCACCGACCACGAAGGGCAAGCCAGCGGCCAAAGGGTTGAGACACGCGGCGGCTCGTGACGAGCGCAAGACCGAGGCCGAAACCGGCTCGAAGCAAAAGCTCTGATTTCATCCCATCTGGAGCCGGACGCGCGGTCTTTTGGTCAGCAAAAATGCTGTGACTCGGCGTGACCGTTGCGATAATTGTCTGAAGGGGGCGGTCATAGGCCGGACCTTCCAGAACATCTGCATTGCGAGGAAGTTGCCATGCTTTGGAGAGGCCGCCGTCAGAGCGACAATATCGAGGACGAGCGCAGCGACAGCGGCGGGTTCGGCGGTGACAGTCCGCGGCAGTTCCGCGTTCCGATCGGGGGGCGAGCGGGCGGCGGCGGCAGCATCATCTTCGTCATTCTGGTGGTTCTCGCCGGATGGTATTTCGGCTTCGATCCATCGCAGATCCTGGGTGAAGGTGGTGGCCTCGTGCCGGGCGGCGGCGGCCAGATTACCGAAGACAGCAGTTCGCCGGACAGCGGCGCGCCCGCCTCGGACGAGATGAAACAGTTCGTGGCGACCGTGCTCGCCGAGACCGAGGACACATGGAGCGGTATCTTCAAGGCCAATGGCCTTACCTACGAGGACCCAAAGCTGGTGCTGTTCAGCAGCCAGATCCGGTCGGCTTGCGGCTTTGCCTCTTCGGCGGCGGGACCGTTCTATTGCCCGGGCGATCACAAGGTCTATCTCGACATGACCTTCTTCCAGCAGCTCGACCAGCAGTTCGGCGCCTCGGGTGAATTCGCCCGCGCCTACGTGATCGCGCATGAGGTCGGCCATCACGTGCAGAACCTCACCGGCATCATGTCGAAATTCAACCAGATGCGGCAGGGCATGGGCGAGGCCGAGGCCAATCAGATGTCGGTCCGGGTCGAGCTTCAGGCCGACTGCTTCGCCGGTGTCTGGGCGCACTATACTGCGCAGAAGGGCATTCTGGAGCAGGGCGACATGGAAAGCGCGCTGAATGCCGCCAAGCAGATCGGCGACGACACGCTGCAGAAAAAAATGCAGGGCTATGTGGTTCCGGAAAGCTTCAACCACGGCACGTCGGCGCAGCGGCAGACCTGGCTGGCGCGCGGCTACAAGAGCGGCAAGCTTTCGGACTGCGATACATTCAACAATCCGGTCTGAACAGCGACGCAGGGCTGCGGCACCGCGGCGGGCTGCCGGGAACTGATGTCAGGATGAGGCAGTTGCGGTCGTTCGCTTATTGTTCCGGCCGGCTGGCTCGCCTATAAGAGCCTCCCGTCCAAGGCGGCCGAGGAGCTTGTCACCATGATCGACCCCAAGACCGCCAAGCGGGGCCTTGCGCTCGTTTTCACGACGCTGCTGCTCGACGTCATCGGCTTCGGCATCATCATGCCGGTGCTGCCGGCCTATCTGCAGGAGCTGACCGGCGCCGGCGTAAGCGAGGCGGCTATCGAGGGCGGCTGGCTGTTCTTCGTCTATGCGGCGATGCAGTTCTTCTTCGCGCCTGTCATCGGCGGCTTAAGCGACCGTTTCGGGCGGCGGCCGATCCTGCTTGCCTCGGTGCTCACCTTCTCCATCGATAATCTGATCTGCGCCATCGCCTGGTCCTATCCGATGCTGTTCATCGGACGCGTGCTCGCCGGCATTTCGGGCGCCAGCTATTCGACGACGTCGGCCTTCATCGCCGACATCTCGAACGACGAGAACAGGGCCAAGAATTTCGGCCTGCTCGGCATTGCCTTCGGCGTCGGCTTCGTCATCGGTCCGGTGCTCGGCGGACTGCTCGGCACATTCGGGCCGCGCGTGCCGTTCTATTTCGCAGCCGGGCTCGCCTTCGTGAACTTCCTCATCGCGATGTTCTTGCTGCCGGAGACGCTGGACGAGCAGCATCGTCGCCGCTTCGAATGGAAACGTGCCAATCCGGTTGGCACGCTGATCCAGATGCGCAACTATCCCGGCATAGGCTGGATCGGGCTGGTCTTCTTGCTGATGACGCTCGGCCACATGATGTATCCGGCGGTCTGGTCCTTCGTTTCAAGCTACCGTTATGGCTGGAATGAGCAGCAGATCGGCTTCTCGCTCGGCGCCTTCGGTCTATGCGGCGCGATCGTCATGGCGACGGTGCTGCCGCGTGTCATCCCGAAGCTCGGCGAGTGGAGGACCGCGGCGATCGGCCTGACCTTCACCGCGCTCAGCGCCTTTGGCTACGCGTTTGCGACGCAGGGCTGGATGATCTACGCGGTGATCGTCGCCGGCTGCCTGGAAGCGCTCGCCGACCCGCCATTGAGGAGCCTTGCGGCCGCCAAGGTGCCGCCTTCGGCGCAAGGCGAATTGCAGGGCGCGATGACCTCGATCTTCTGGATCACCTCGATCATCACGCCGCTGCTTTATACGGCGATCTTTTCCTGGTTCACCGGCCCAAGCGCGCCGGTTGAGTTCGGCGGCGCGCCCTATGTGCTCGGCGCGGTTTTCCTGACATTGGCGGTGATCGTCTTCGTGACGAAGGTCGCCAAGCCGACACCGAAGGAGGTCGAGCGCATGCACGCGCAGGAAGCGGTGACCGACGCGGCTTAAGGCGTGTTGATATTCAGGTGGTGCCGGCCTGTAAATGACTGTTTCCTGCGCTTCCAGTGCGCACGACCAAAAAATACGATCCGCTCCGGTTCTCTGAACCCGGCCAGTTTGGTCGCTTCGCGCCCGTCTTCGACTCCGGCCCGGCCTGGCCCGAATCTCAATACGCCTTGGAGTGGGTTGCGCTTTGAGCTAGGCGCCCTCGGCCAGGGCCGGCGCGCCGCGCCGCTCGCGAATGAGATTGACGAAGCGGCGGAAGAGATAGTGCGAATCCTGCGGCCCGGGCGAGGCCTCGGGATGGTGCTGGACCGAGAACACCGGCCGGCCGGTCAGCGCGATGCCGCAATTCGAGCCGTCGAACAGCGAGACGTGGGTTTCCTCGACGCCTTCGGGCAGCGAGTCGGCGTCGACGGCGAAGCCATGGTTCATCGAGACGATCTCGACCTTGCCGGTTGTGTGGTCCTTCACCGGATGGTTGGCGCCGTGATGGCCCTGATGCATCTTCTCGGTCTTGCCGCCGAGCGCCAGCGCCAGCATCTGGTGGCCGAGGCAGATGCCGAACACCGGGAGATCGCTTTTCAGCAGGTCCTGGATGACCGGCACGGCATATTTGCCCGTCGCTTCCGGGTCGCCGGGACCGTTGGACAGGAAGATGCCGTCCGGCTGCATGGCCAGGATCTCTTCCGCGCCGGTTTTTGCCGGCACGACGGTGACCTTGGCGCCGAGGCCCGCAAGCAGGCGCAGTATGTTTCGCTTGACGCCATAATCGATGGCCACGACATGCAGCGACGACTCGTCCTGCTCGCCGAAGCCTTTGTTCCAGGCCCAGGGCGTCTCGCGCCAGACCGAGGATTGGCCCGAGGTGACCTCCTTGGCGAGGTCCAGCCCGATAAGGCCCGACCAGGCGGCGGCGCGCGGCTTCAGGTCGTCGAGGTCGAAAACGCCATCCGGTGCATGGGCGATCACGGCGTTGGGCATGCCTTTCTCGCGGATCAGCACGGTGAGAGCGCGAGTGTCGATCCCCGAGAGCGCGATGATGCCGCGCCTCTTCAACCATTGGTCGAGATGCCCGGCCGCCCGGTAGTTGGAGGGGTCGGTGACATTGGCCTTGAAGATCGCGCCGACGGCACCCGCGCGGGCAGCTGGATGCAAATCCTCGATATCCTCGCTGTTGGTGCCGACATTGCCGATATGCGGGAAGGTGAAGGTGACGATCTGGCCGGCATAGGAGGGGTCGGTAAGGATCTCTTCGTAGCCGGTCAGGGCGGTGTTGAAGCAGACTTCGGCGACCGCCGATCCGGTGGCGCCGAGGCCGCGGCCTTCGATCACCGTGCCGTCGGCGAGCACGAGAAGGGCGGTCGGCTTTTCGGTGGCCCAGGGGGCGGTCGTGGCCATGGCGGCACTCCTAGAGGCTGTTCCGGATCATCCCGTTGGAGGGACGACCCGCGCAGCAAACGACGCGCGGCGGCGAATTCGCGAGCCTGCGCGCAACCAAAGTTTCAGTTCATGCGAGGCTCAGTACATAGGGGATGGCGGCAAAGCGGTCAATGACGCTTCCTCCGAGCGGAATGGATTTATTTCGCCGAGCAAAATCAACGGTTTGCCTGGATTTGCCTTGAGCGTCCGGCGAAGCTATTGTCCGCCGCGATCGAAGGAGAAGCATCATGCGCGAGAAAATCGCCGAATCCATGAAGAGCGCGATGAAGGCACAGGACAAGCATCGGCTGCCGACGCTCAGGCTGATCCAGGCCGCCATCCACGACCGCGACATCGCCAATCGCGGCGCGGGCAAGCCGGCGGCGAGCGAGGAAGAGATCCTGCAGATCCTCTCCAAGATGGTGAAGCAGCGCGAGGAATCGGCCAAAGCCTTCGAGGACGGCAGGCGGCCGGAACTGGCGGCGCAGGAGCGCGGCGAGATGGAGATCATCCGCGAGTTCCTGCCGGCACAGCTCGACGATGTGGCGATCACGGCGGCGGCGCGCGAGGCGATCGCGGCGACGGGTGCCGCCAGCCAGAAGGACATGGGCAAGGTGATCGGCGCCCTGAAGCAGAAATATGCCGGCCAGATGGATTTCGCCAAGGCGAGCGCCATCATCAAGGGGCTGCTCCAGTAGAAGACCGGCTCAGTTCTTGCAGATCGGCACCGGCTGCGGCGGCGGCGCCGGATGGTCCTTCTTGTACTGCGCGATGATCGGCTCGAGGGTCTTCTTCGGCCAGAACTTCGGAGAGCCGATTTCCTTCAGGCAGGATGCGTTCCAATAGACGCCCGCAGCCGACAGCGCTTGGCCGGCGGCCTTTGCGCGCGCCACAGCGGCGATGTCGCGCGATTCAGGATAGATATAGAGCGTCGTCGGGTTGTTCTTCACCAACGGGATGATCTGCTCGGCATCGGCCGGCGACCAGCTGGTGCAGCCATTGCTGCGGCCGCCGGCATAATTCACCAGCTTGCCGAACGGGACGAAGCCGTCATGGTCGGCGTAGGAGCTGTTCGGATCTTTCCGCAGGCACATGCCCCTGAGCAAGGCTGCCGGATGGCCGCCGATCACGCGCTGCCTGGCGTTCGCCGCTTCGCCTTCGCCATCGAACTGGATGAAGGTACGCATGAACACCGCGTTCTGCGCACCGACGCGATAATAGCCCTTGAAGGACGTCTTGGTCTCGGCGGTCATGTAGGCTCCGCCTGCCGTCAGCTCCGAATCCATCGCGTTGCCGAAGTTTTTCGCGCAACGCCTGCCATTGGAGAAATCGGCAACGCCTTTGAGATTGCGGCCGCCGCCATGGCCCGAAGAAACCGCTCGAAAGAGCTGCTTGGCCTCGCAGATGATATAGTAGCGTTGGCCAAGCACACTGTTGCCCAGGTCGCCGGCCGCGTCGCATCCATGGCGAAGTAGCAGGGGTTGCTGACCGAACCTTCACTGACCTTCTTCTGGTGGAGGGCGCGCGCCCGCTCCAGCACGACCTGCGAGATCTGACCTTCGTTGTCGCCGACATGGCGCTGCAGCCAGTCCGGAATGTTCGATGGGCGCAACGCCGCGAACGAGCCGACCGATGCCGTCAGAGCGGCGAGGACGAAGAGGACGGCGGCACCAAGCGGAACAGATATCAACCGCACCGGATTAATCCCCCCTCGAACTGGTATCGCTTGTGGTGAATCACCTGCGCCAATCATAAGAGCATAGCGCCGATGGGCGAAACACTTCTTGTCTAGTGCGCTCTGCCGAAGCTGGCGCATCTGCGATTTTCGACAGGCAAGAAGTTGGCTACTATCTGATTCCGGCGCGCCCACGCCCTCCTCCCTCCGTTGGGAAAGCATCGTTCATGCAGGGCATTCGATCGCTAAACCGACTGTTCGAGCATCGGCATAAGGAGGGATTGCGAAGACTGCTCGCAATAGGAGGTTTTTCGATGCGGCTTTCCGCACCCGTCTATCATCTGAAGCGCCAGGCGAGGTTGCTGTCGCGCAAGGAAGATGTTCCCCTTCATGAGGCGCTTGACCGCATGGCCTTCAAGGAAGGCTTTGGCAGCTGGAGCCTGCTTGCGGCGAAAGCCGCCGAGGCCGCACCCGCCGGGAGGCTGCTGGCGCAACTGATACCCGGCGACATGGTCCTCGTGGCGGCCCGGCCGGGTCAGGGCAAGACGCTGATGAGCCTCGAACTCGCCGTGGCGGCCATGAAGCAGGGCAGTCGCGCCGTATTCTTCACCCTGGAATACATGCATGCCGACATCCTCGACCGGTTCCGCGACATCGGCGTCGACCCTGCCGTTTTCGACCATCTGTTCGAGTTCGACAATTCCGACGCCATCAGCGCCACCTACATCATCGAGGCGTTGGGGTCGGCGCCGCGCGGCACGCTGGCGGTGATCGACTATCTGCAACTGCTCGACCAGAAGCGCGAGGATCCCGAGCTCATGGTCCAGATACGCGCCTTGAGATCGTTTGCCCGGGAACGCGGGCTGGTGCTGGTCTTCATCTCCCAGGTCGACCGGTCATACGATGCGTCCAGGAAGCCGTTTCCCGACCTTGACGATGTCCGGCTGCCGAACCCACTCGATTTATCGCTCTTCGACAAGATGTGCTTCCTCAACAAGGGCGAAATCCGCTTTCAGTCAGCTTGAGGGCGATCCTGACCGGGGCTATGCCTCCGATCTCGCAAAGGACACGGCTTCATGGTCGAAATCGTCAAACCGGCGCTCGAGCATCTGCCATCCTACAAGGCGGCGCTGGAGCGCGGCTGGTCGCCGGACAATGTGCGGCTGCTGGAGGCTACGCGCGAGCAGCTTGAGGCGATCGAACAGGATCCGGCGGCATTCCTTGCCGGCCTTGACGATCCCGACGCCAAGGGGCCGCCGATCGCGCTGCCGGACGGCACAATGGTGCCACGCCTGCCGGGCTTCCGGCGCTGGATCTGGGACGGCGAGGCCGCCGGCTCGATCGGGCTTCGCTGGCAGAAGGGCACGTCGGCGCTGCCGCCGCACGTGCTCGGCCACATCGGCTATGCCGTGATGCCATGGAAGAAGGGGCGCGGCTATGCCACCGAAGCGCTGCGGCTGATGCTTCACGAGGCAAGGGCGGTCGGTCTCGACTATGTCGAGATCACCACCGATCTCGACAATCTTGCATCCCAGAAGGTGGTGCTCGCCAATGGCGGCATTCTCGTCGGGCGGTTCGCCAAAGTCGCCGCCTATGGTGGCGCGGAGAGCCTCAAGTACCGGATCGACCTTTAGGTCTCAAGGCAAGCGAACTTGAGAACTTTATTCGCCGGGCCTGGCCAGTCTTCCTTCTGCGGCCTTGTAGTAGAACTGGCTCGCGACAAGCCAGCCTTTCAGCGGCCTGAGCGGCGGAATGCAGGTCGCAAGGATGATCGGCACCGAAACGAAGGCGTGGAACCACATGGATGGCTCGAACGTCACCTGCGCCCAGACGGCGAACAGGACGGAGGGCACGCAGGCAAAGCAGATGACGAAGAAGGCGGGTCCGTCGGCCGGATCGGCAAAAGAATAGTCGAGCCCGCACACTTCGCATTTCGGCGCCAGCTTCAGAAATCCGTCGAACAGCCGGCCCTCTCCGCAACGCGGGCATCGCCCGCGGATGCCGACCCGCCAGGGTTCGAGGTGGGGATAGTGCGCGTCGTGCATGGTCATCACTCCAGGACCTCGCATGCATTCGATCGGCCTTGAGGTCACGCATACATACTAATATGATTATTGTATGCATACAATGCGACAAAATGTATGGATGCCGGTGGCATGAACAGTGAAGGGGACCTCAGCTGGCTTTCTCCCTTGGCGGAAGACTCACGGCCGCTCTATCTCAAGATCGTCGAGGCGCTTGCGGCTGCCCGCTCGATCGGGCGGCTGCAACCGGGGGACAGGCTGCCGCCGCAGCGAGAGCTTGCCCGCTTCCTTGGCGTGGATCTGACCACGGTCACCCGGGCGTTCACCGAAGCCCGCCGCAGGAACCTGATCGATGCAACGGCCGGTCGCGGCACCTTCATCACGCCCGGCGAGCCGGAAGAGCCGATCCTCGATCTGAGCATGAACATTCCGCCGGCGCCTTCGGGCCTGAGCCTGCCGGCATTGATCCGGAGCGGCATCGAGGGACTGCTCAAACGTTTCAGCGCCGAAGCACTGCTTTCCTACCATCCCGGCCCGGGTTCTCCCGCGGAACGCGCCGCCGGCTCGTATTGGCTTGCCGCAGCCGGCGGCAGGTTGCCTGTCGAGCGCGTGGCTCTTGGTTCGGGGGCGCAGGCGCTGCTCGCCGCCGTCCTTCTGTCGCAAACCCGTGAGGGCGATACGATCCTCACCGATACGCTGACCTATCCCGGCCTGATCGCGCTGGCGCAGGCCACGGGGCGGAAGCTGGCTGGGGCGGGACGCGACGATGACGGCATGCGCCCCGACCATCTGGAGGAAGCGGCGCGACGATATGGCGCCCGCGTCCTCTATCTCAACCCGACACTTCACAATCCGACCACGCTCACCATGCCGGAGGGCCGGCGCCGGGATCTGGCTCGGATGGCGGGCAGGCTTGGCCTGGTGATCGTCGAGGACGATCCCTACAGTCCCCTGCAGACCGCTTCACCGCCAGCCTTCCTCAGCCTGGCGCCGGACCGGACATTCCACCTGGCTACGTTGGCGAAATGCATCTCGCCATTTCTGCGCACGGCGTTCCTGGCGGCGCCTGACGCGAAATCCGTCGAGCGGATCGCGGCGACAATCCGGGGCACCACCATGATGGCGCCGCCGCTGATGACGGGGCTCGCCTGCGAGTGGGTGCGAAGCGGCCTCGCCGGCGAGATCACCGCCGCGGTGCGTGCCGAAGCAGAGGCCAGGCAGACGATCGCGCGCAAGATCCTGCCGGCCGGTTTCGCCTCGACGGAATCAAGCCTGCATCTTTGGTATCCGCTGGATGCGCGATTGCGTTCATCGGATATCGCCGAGATCGCACGCCGTCGCGGATTGGCCCTCAGCCCGGCGGAAGAGTTCTCCGTCGTGCCCAGTGCCGCTGATGGCTTGCGGCTGGCGTTGGGTGCCGCATCCAGCCGCGAAAGGCTGGAGGAGGGGCTTCACGGTTTGATGTCGATCCTGTCGGGCGGCTCTGGCTCCTTGCGTCCTCAGGTCTGAGCCGGCAGAGCGGCACGCCAAAGGCTCTATTCCGCCGCAGCCGGCAACGGCGGCGTCGCCCGGCTGCGCCATTCCCAAGCCTGCGAGGCAAGCGCGACCGCCAGGGCCACCAGCATGGCAAGCGCGCCGGCGACCGGCAGGCTGCGATAGCCAAGACCGGCATTGAGCATCGCAGCGCCCAGCGAGGCAGCGAGCGCGATGCCGACATTGAAGCCCGAGGGAATCAGCGACGAGGCAAGGTTCGAGGCGTCTGCCGTCCAGGCCAGGATCCGGGTCTGGATCGGCGCGCCGATGGCGAAGTTGAGGCCGCCCCATATGACGATCGCGACGATCATCGGCACCGGGTAGGGACTGACCGCATAGATGACGCCAAGCATTACCGCCTGCAGGAAAAGCATGGCGATCAACGACGGCATCAGCTTCCAGTCGGCAAGCTTGCCGCCCAAGAGAACGCCGATCGTCGCGCCGACGCCGTTGAGCAGCAGCACAAACGGGATCAGGCTTTCGTGGAGGCCGGTGACTTCGAGCAGCGTCGGCGTGATGTAGGTGAAGAGGCCGAACTGGCCGATCATCAACATCAGCATCAGGATGAGCGAGGTCCAGACCTGCTGGCGCCCCAACACGCGCACCTCGCGCGCGAGGCCGGCGGGCCGGTTGGCGGCGCCTGCCGTGCGGGGCAGCAGCGCAAGCATGGCAACGATCGCGATGACGCCCAGCGCGCACATCACCCAGAAGGTCGCCCGCCAGCCCCAGAGACCGCCGATCGCGGTGCCGGCCGGAACGCCGATAACGTTGGAGACGGTCAATCCAGAGAGGATGACCGCGACCGCCCGGCCGCGCTGGTCCTCGCGCACCAGGCCGACCGCGACCACCATGGCGACGCCGAAATAGCAGCCATGCGCCACTGCAGTGGCAATGCGCAGGAGAAGCATCGAGGTGAAATCGGGCGCCAGCGCGCATGTGGCCTGGCCAAGAGTGAAGGCAATGGTCAGGGCGATGAGCAGCGACTTTCGCGAGACCCTGCTGGTTGCGAGCGCCAGGAGCGGACCGCCAATGGCGATGCCGCAGGCATAGCCGGAGACGAGATAGCCGGCGGTGGGCACGGAAACACCCAGACCCTGCGCTACCTCCGGCAGCACGCCGGCGATGACGAATTCAGTCGTGCCGAAAGCGAAGGCGGCAATGAACAGGGCAATGAGGGGCAGCATGGCGCGGACAGCGATCCCGAATGAGCTGGCCTCAAACCATGGATGGACGCTACGGGCAATGCAGAAATTGTCGATGCCGCTTTAGGTTTTCTTGACCGGGTTGGGCAGTGGTCTCGACTGGCCCTCTTCGTGCCGTACGGGCGCTCAGTCGGAGCCGTCATCAATCTCACCGTCACCTAGCCGACGGATGCGAGGATTGAACGAAGGCTAATTGTGTGCGGGCCGGTCGGTCGATGCTAGCTCGCCTTCAGCCGCGAGCCGCCGAGCAGCCCGCGCTCCTCCAGCACCGGGTAGGCCATGGAGGCGAGCAGCGAATTGATCTGCTTGAGGTCGCGGATGGTGTCGAGATGGATCGAACTGGTCTCGACGCTTTTCGCGGTCCCGTCGCGCAGCCGCACGAAGTGGCTGGCGCTGGTCTCTTTCTCGCGCTCGCGCAGCAGGTCCTTCTCGAGCACCAACTGGCGGGCGGTTTCCGGGTCGCGCGAGACCAGCACGTTGAAGGCAAGCCGCGCATTGGCCAGAACCGAGGCATGGAAAGCGCAAAGCTCGCGCCAGCCCTCGGGCGTGAATTCCAGCCCGCGCTCCAGCTTCTTCCTGACATGCACAAGCATGTTGCGCACGATGATGTCGCCGACCTGCTCCAGCTTAACGCAGGCGCCGATCAGTTCCTGGCAGCGCAGCGCCTCGTCCTCGCTCAGGGGGTTCTTGGTGACCTTGGCCAGATAGAGCTTGATCGCGGCGTGCTTCTGGTCGACCCGGTCGTCGAGCGCGGCCAGCGCCTTGATCTTGCCGGCGTCGGCGCTCTCATAGAGCTCGATGATCCGCTTCAGCATGATCTCGACCGTCTCGCAGACCCGGACCACCTCGCGCGTGGCGTTGGCCAAGGCCTGGCTTGGCGTGTCGAGCGCGCTCTCGTTCAGCGCGGACAATTCGACCACGTCGAGCGCTGCCGCCGGTTCGGGCTTAGTACCGAGCGCCACTATCTTCTCCGAAGCGCGATAGACGAGGCCGGCGAGTGGCAGCCCGGCAAGCAGGATGATCACGTTGAACAGGATGTGGGCGTTGACGATCTGGCCGGAGGCCGTCGTGCCGAGGAAGGAGAAGTGCGGCCTGAAAATCATGAACAGGATCAGCATCACGAGCGAGCCAAGCCCGCGCATCAGAAGATTGCCGATCGGCACGATGCGGACTTCCGCCGCTGCCGAGCGGGTGAGCATCGGCGCGATGATCGAGGAACCGAGATTGACGCCCAGGATCAGGACGACGCCGAGCTCCGGAGTGATCAAACCCCGGCCGGCTAGCGTGGCCATGAGCAGGACCGCCGCGATGCTCGACTGGAACAGCCAGGTGATCAGTGCCGCCAGCAGGTAGGAGCTGATCGCATCGCCGGAGAAGTAGTCGATGATGACCGGCATGAGCTGGCTGTCGCGCAACGGCTCGGAAGCTTGGCCGATCATCTCCAGCGAAAGGATCAGAAGGCCGATGCCGACAAGGATGCGGCCGGTCTGACGCCAATCGCGGCGCTCGGTGGCCATGAACATGATGGTTCCTGCGACCAGGCACAACGGCACCACGAGCGACAGATCAAAGGTAAGAAGCTTCGCGACCAAGGCCGAGCCGATCTCGGCGCCGCGCACGGCAAGCTGCCCGGCGGCGCCCGACACGATGCCGGCGCCGGCGAAGGAGCCGACCAGCAGCGTGACGGCGGTGGAACTCTGCAGCGCGATCGCGAGGCCACAGCCGGCCAGCACCGCCATCAGCGGCTTGCGCATGGTGGCGCGCAGCCTGTGACGCAGCACATCGCCATAGGCGCGCTCGACACCGGTTTTTACCATGCGGGTGGCGAACAGCATCAGCGCCACTGCGCCGGCAAGGTGCAGAAGGACAACGGATCCGCTCATGCCGAGCCTCGCAACGAGGCGGCCAGGAAGCGGAAAAAGGTGCGAATCGCAAGCATTTCGAAGGTCGAGACTAAAGCAGTTTACATTAGCCGGATAATAAATTTTACCCGATTCGGCCGACATTCGGCACACGACGGCGTGTGTCGGAAATGGATAGAAGGTGCTTTGGTTGCAGATCGCGGTCGGACAGGCGGCAAATGTCGCGTCGACGCGAAGCCTGGGCTTGAACCGGTTTCTGTAAATTGGTGAACCTGCTTGCGTAACCAACGGAAATCATTACGGAATTGTAACCAAGGTGTTCAGTTTCGGTTCATGCCAGCCGGAATATCTCCTTGCCTATCGACAACCAAGGAGCACTGACCATGAAGCGTCTCATACTTTCCACCGTGACCGCCGCGATGCTGACCGCTTCGGCCTTTTCGGGCCAGGCGGCGCCGCTCGTTCAGCCGAGCGAGACGCAATCGACCTACACACAGGTCGACTGGCAGAAGCCGGGCCGGCATGTCGAGAAGCGCGTCGTGAAGAAGAAGGTCGTGGTGAAGCGCAGCCATTGGCGCAATGGGCAGAAGTATTCCAGCTGGAAGCGCCATCAGGCGGTTCGCGACTGGCACCGTTATGGGCTGCGCCGTCCCGGCCCCGGCCAGGAGTGGATTCGCGTCGGCAACGACTACCTTTTGGTCAGCATCGTCTCCGGTATCATCTTCGGCGCGATCGCCGCGCACTGAGCGGGGAATGGTCCGAAAGACGGGAAGGCGGCCGCGCGGCCGCCTTCTTTTTGTCTGTGAAAAGCGGGTACGATCGGGCTTATCGAGTCGTCGCGCCCAAGCGGCTTGATTATATGGAGGGTAAACGAGCCTTTCCCGATGCGCTTTCCACCCGCCTTCCTCGACGAGATACGCGACCGCGTGCCGATTTCTTCGGTGATCGGTCAACGCGTTTCCTGGGATAGGAAGAAGTCCAACGCATCGCGCGGCGATTATTGGGCGTGCTGCCCGTTTCACGGCGAAAAGAGCCCGTCGTTCCACTGCGAGGACAAGAAGGGGCGCTATCACTGTTTCGGCTGTTCGGTCTCGGGTGATCATTTCAAGTTCCTGACCGAGCTCGACGGCATGAGCTTTCCCGAAGCGGTCGAAAGGATCGCAGAGATGGCCGGCGTGCCGATGCCGGTGCGCGACGCCCAAGAAGAAAAGCGCGAGAAGGAACGCGCCAGCCTGACCGACGTCATGGAGATGGCGACGGTCTTCTTCCAGGAGCGCCTGCAGGGACCGGAAGGCGCCAAGGCCCGCGCCTATCTGCGCGACCGCGGTCTGACGCCGGCGACGCAGCAGTCCTTCCGGCTCGGCTATGCGCCGGACAGCCGCAACGCGCTCAAGGAATACCTCGCCGCCAAGGGGGTGCCGAAGGCCGATATCGAAGCCTGCGGACTGGTCCGGCATGGCGACGACATCCCGGTCTCCTATGACTGGTTCCGCGACCGCATCATGTTCCCGATCCCGGATTCGCGCGGCAGGATCATCGCCTTCGGCGGTCGGGCGCTGGCGCCGGACGCTTTGGCGAAATACATGAACTCGCCGGAGACCGAGCTCTTCCACAAGGGCAACGTGCTCTACAATTTCGCCCGCGCCCGCAAAGCGGTGGCCAAGGGCGGCACGGTGATCGCCGTCGAAGGCTATATGGATGTGATCGCGCTGGCACAGGCCGGCTTCGAGAATGCCGTGGCGCCTCTCGGCACGGCGCTCACCGAAAACCAGCTCGAGCTTTTGTGGCGCATGGCGCCGGAGCCGGTGCTTTGCTTCGACGGCGACCAGGCCGGGCTGAAGGCCGCCTGGCGCGCCGCCGACCTCGCGCTGCCGTCGGTGCAGCCCGGGCGCTCGGCACGCTTCGCGCTGCTGCCCGAAGGCAAGGACCCCGACGATCTGGTCAAAGCGGATGGGCCGGACGCGTTCCGCGCGGTGCTTTCGGAAGCGCGGCCGCTCGCCGATCTTCTGTGGATGCGCGAGACGGCCGGCGGCGTGTTCGATACGCCGGAGCGGCGGGCGGAGCTCGAGAAGACGCTGCGCGAGCTTACCGGCCGCATCCGCGACGAAAGCCTGCGCTACCACTATCAGCAGGAGATGCGCGAGCGCGTCCTAAGCTTCTTCGGCTCGCAGCGCGGCGCGCGGCAAGGCCTACACGGGGGACGCCAGGACGGCCGGCCAGGCGAGCGCGGCAGAGGTTCGGCGCCAGGCGGGGCGTTTGGCCGGAGCGCTGCGGGCGCGCGCACCGCCATCACCGAAAGCCTCGGCCGCTCGGCGCTGGTCAAGCGCACGGGCGAGGCCATGTCGGTACGCGAGGCGACGATCATCGTGGCGCTGGTCAACCATCCGCCGCTGATCGACGAGAATTTCGCGCATGTCGAATTCCTCGATCTTGCCAATTCGGATCTCAGGCGGCTGCATGCAGCCATCCTCGACGCGATGGCGCATGACGCGGCCGACGACCGCGACGCAGTCATCGCCACCATCGAGCGCGCCGGATGCGGCGACATCTGGGAACGCGCGGTGGCGCTGATCAAGCGGGCGCGGCAGTGGCCGGCGCTCGAAACCGCGGGACTTGACGATGCCCGGGACGCCTTCAACCAAGCGCTGCACTTGCAGCGCAGCGCGCGCACCTTACATAGGGAGCTGAAACAGGCGCAGGCGGCGCTCGATGCAGACCCGTCGGACGAAAACTTCCGGCATCTCGTCGAGATTCAAGCGCAATTCAACGATGTACAGGCAACGGAAGCGCTGATCGAAGGGTTCGGCGTTTCGTCGGGCAGGGCTGGGCGTGCTTAGGCCCAGGTCGGCCCGAAATGAAGTGGAAATGCTCAAGGCGCGTCGATTCGACGCCTCTAAGTCGGGCAATTGATTCGCTTTTTTCATGCGAATCATGCCAGAGGCGCTTGACCTTCTGGCAGATTGGCGGAATCAGGACGATTCGAAACGTTAACCGTGCCCGGCGTCGGTGGGAAATTTTGAGCGATGTAAGGTTCTGGCGACTGGACAGGCAAAAGGCCTGCCACAGATACCAGGGTTAATCTGGACTTAATGCATGTCGCCCAAAAGTGGAACCGGTTTTGGGGCAACGACAGGCAGCAAACAAAAGAGATGATGCGGTCACTGGCCCGGTAAGAAGCGTTCTGGGGCGAGCGCATCCGGTTTGACCGGTCCGGCAGCTTACGCGGCTTCGATATTCGGCCGCTTGGAGACGACAAAGAATGGCGACAAAGGAAAAGGAAGAGGTCGAGACCGAACGTGAAGGCGCCACCGATGGCCCGCTGCTCGACCTTTCCGATGATGCTGTCAAGAAGATGATCAAGGCCGCCAAGAAGCGCGGCTATGTGACCATGGACGAACTGAACTCGGTGCTGCCCTCGGAGGAAGTGACATCCGAGCAGATCGAGGACACGATGGCCATGCTGTCCGACATGGGCATCAACGTCGTCGAGGACGACGAGCAGGGCGAGGAGGCGGAAGGCGGCGACGCGGGCGCCGACTCCGAGGAAGACGCCAACGAGCTTGCCGAGCAGACCGGCACCGCCGTTGCCACCACGACCACCAAGAAAGAGCCGACCGACCGCACCGACGACCCGGTGCGCATGTATCTGCGCGAGATGGGCTCGGTCGAGCTTCTGTCGCGCGAGGGCGAAATCGCGATCGCCAAGCGCATCGAAGCCGGCCGCGAGACGATGATCGCGGGCCTGTGCGAGAGCCCGCTCACCTTCCAGGCGATCATCATCTGGCGCGACGAGCTCAACGAATCGAAGATCCTGCTCCGCGAGATCATCGACCTCGAGGCGACCTATGCCGGCCCCGAGGCCAAGCAGGCGCCCGTTGTCGAACGCGTCGAGGAAGCGCCCAAGGCCGAAGAGAAGCCGCGCGGCCGCTCGGCGGGGCGCGAGGAAGAAGACGACATCACCAATGTCGGCGGCGACACGCGCGGGCTGGAAGAAGAGGAAGACGACGAGGACGAGGCAAGCCTGTCGCTGGCCGCGATGGAAGCGGAACTGCGCCCGCAGGTGATGGAGACGCTCGACGTCATCGCCGACACTTACAAGAAGCTTCGCAAGCTGCAGGACCAGCAGGTCGAGAACCGGCTGGCGGCTGCCGGCACGCTTTCGCCCAGCCAGGATCGCCGGCTGAAGGAGCTCAAGGAGCAACTCATCAAGGCGGTGAAGTCGCTGTCGCTCAACACCGCGCGCATCGAAGCGCTGGTCGAGCAGCTCTACGACATCAACAAGCGCCTGGTGCAGAACGAGGGCAAGCTGCTTCGGCTCGCCGAAAGCTACGGCGTGCGCCGCGAGGAGTTCCTCAAGGAGTATCAGGGCTCGGAGCTCGATCCGAACTGGACCCGCTCGATCGCGAATCTCACCTCGCGCGGCTGGAAGGAGTTCACCAAGAACGAGAAGGACGCGATCAAGGAACTGCGCGCCGAGATCCAGAACCTCGCCACCGAGACGGCGATCTCGATCTTGGAATTCCGCAGGATCGTCAACCAGGTGCAGAAGGGCGAGCGCGAGGCCGCGATCGCCAAGAAGGAAATGGTGGAAGCGAACCTTCGGCTCGTCATCTCCATCGCCAAGAAGTATACCAATCGCGGCCTGCAGTTCCTGGACCTGATCCAAGAAGGCAATATCGGCCTGATGAAGGCGGTCGACAAATTCGAGTACCGCCGCGGCTACAAGTTCTCGACCTACGCGACATGGTGGATCCGGCAGGCGATCACCCGCTCGATCGCCGATCAGGCGCGCACCATCCGCATTCCGGTGCACATGATCGAGACGATCAACAAGATCGTGCGTACCTCGCGCCAGATGCTGCATGAGATCGGCCGCGAGCCGACGCCGGAAGAGCTGGCAGAGAAGCTCGCAATGCCGCTCGAAAAAGTGCGCAAGGTGCTGAAGATCGCCAAGGAGCCGATCTCGCTCGAAACGCCGGTCGGCGACGAGGAGGATTCGCATCTCGGCGACTTCATCGAGGACAAGATGGCGATCCTGCCGATCGACGCGGCGATCCAGGCCAATCTGCGCGAGACAACCACGCGCGTGCTGGCTTCGCTCACCCCGCGCGAGGAGCGTGTTCTGCGCATGCGCTTCGGCATCGGCATGAACACCGACCACACGCTGGAAGAGGTCGGCCAGCAGTTCTCGGTCACCCGCGAGCGTATCCGTCAGATCGAGGCCAAGGCGCTGCGCAAGCTCAAGCACCCGAGCCGCTCGCGGAAGCTGAGAAGCTTCCTGGACAGCTGAGCGGAAACGCAACATACGAAAACGGGCGCCTCGGCGTCCTTTTTCATTTCCACCTATTTGTTATGCCGCCTTGCCGGGCTTGCTCAACAGGAGGATAATTTCAGGGTCGGATGCATTTGTGGGCGACAAGCCGGATGCCCGCCCCGGACGCCGGCCGCAACTGCCAGGCGTTGCGCTCCGTGGCTCCCGGTGGGAGGTGTGCCATGACAACCTACATCGTGCTTATCAACTGGACCGAATTGGGCGCCAAGAACGTGCGGGAGTCGCCGAAACGGCTCGATGCCGCCAAGAAGCTGCTCGGTGAAATGGGCGGATCGTTCAAGGCATTCTATCTGACGATGGGCGAATGCGACATGGTCGCCATTGTCGAAGCGCCGGACGATGCCGTGCTTGCCCGTTTCGCGCTGATGTTGTCGTCGGGCGGCAATGTCAGGACGCGGACGATGAAGGCGTTTCCGGAATTCGCCTACCGCGAGATCATCAGTTCGCTGGGGTAGAGCGCCGGAAACAGCCCGGCTCGATGCTGATATTGCGGTGCCGCGCTCGGTCGCCGATAGTCGCGCGATGCCTGAGCCGTTGCTGACTGTCTGGTACAACACACGCTGCCCGGTCTGCGATGCCGGCATCAACCGCCAGAAACGGCGGCTGATTGAAGCGGTCAAGTCCGGCCGCGTCGAATTCCGCGACATTAATTTCGAACCGCAAGCGCTTTCAGCCTTCGGCGCCTCGCTCGAGGATGTCCGCCGGCGGCTGCATGCGACCGATGCCGAGGGCAAGCTGCTGGTCGGTGCCGATGTGGCGATCGCCGTCTGGCGGCTCACGCCTGGCGAGGGATGGCTCGCCACCCTGTTCGGCAATTCGGTCGTGCTGCGGCTGACGCGCTTTGTCTATGATCGGTTTGCCGATCTTCTCTACGCCTGGAACCGCCGCAAAGGCCGCTGGTAGGCTGTTTTCGCGGCGATCGCTGCGCATTCGACCGCCTCGCAGTTCGCCTTGCGTCAACCAAGATGCATCGCAAGATATATCTTGACTCCACCCGCCACCTAGCTAAGATATATCGTAAGATAGAACTCAAGGAGCGATCCATGCACAAGCATAATCCCTTCGGGCACAACCATTTCGGTCAGCGCATATTCATGCACATGGCCGGTCGTTTCGGTGGTCGCGGCGGCGGCTTTGGTCCCTTCGGCCAGGGCATGCGCGGCGGCGGCCGCGGCGGTCCGGGCGACATGTTCCGCGCCGGCCGCATGTTGGCCGACGGCGATCTCAAGCTGATCACGCTGTCGCTTCTGGCCGAGGCGCCGCGGCACGGCTACGACATCATCAAGGCGCTGGAGGAACGCACCAGCGGCATCTACAGCCCGAGCCCGGGCGTGGTCTATCCGACGCTGACCTTTCTCGAAGAGGCCGGCTATGCCGTCTCGTCAAGCGAAGGCAACAAGAAGGTGTTCTCGATCACCGAGGCGGGCAGGGCGCATCTCGAGCAAAATCGCGAGATGATCGATCACGTGCTCGACCATCTCGAGCGGTTCGGCCGCAAGATGGCCAAGGCGCGCGACTGGTTTGGCTGGAACGACGAGGGCGAGGACGTCGGCCGGCGCGGCCGTCACGAAAAGCGCGACCGGTTCCGCGCACTGCGCCACCGCCTACGCGCCGCGCTCAGCGATATCGTCGATGCGCCGGAGGACAAGCAGGCCGAGGCGATCAGCATTCTGGAAGACGCCGCCGCAGCGCTCGAGGCCCTCTCACGTCGCTGAGTCGCCCGGCACTGAACGGGCTATTGCTGGCTCGACCGATGACCGTCAAAGCGGGATGACTTCCAAAAGTCATCCCGTTTATCTTTGTGTGAGCATGATCTTCCCGAAAACCGCTGCACAGTTTTCGGGTTCATGCTGTAGTGAAAATCGTCCTGCGGCACGCTATGTGATGCAGGACGATTTGCCGCTGGAGGATGCGCTATGTCTTTTCTGAAACGTCTTTTCGGCGGCGGCGGTGGTGAGGCGACGGACACCGGAGCCGCGAAGCCGGCAAAGCAGGTCGAGCACAAGGGCTTCCTGATCAGCGCCACGCCCTACAAGGCGGACGGCCAGTACCAGACCTGCGGCGTCGTCTCCAAGGAAGTGGACGGCGTGATGAAGGAGCACCGCTTCATCCGCGCCGACCGTTTCGCCGGGCTGGACGATGCGGTCGACATCTCGATCAAGAAGGGCATCCAGCTCGTCGACGAGCAGGGCGAGCGGATGTTTGGATAGCCGTTGCCGCAGGGTTCTTTTTTTGCCGGGATCAGAACGCGACTTTGTCGCCGCCCTTCAGCTGCAGGATCTGCCGCGCCTCGTCGGGCGTGGCGATCGAGGCGCCGAGGCCCTCGATGATCTGGCGGACCTTCGTTACTTGTTCGGCGCTCGAGCGGGCAAGCTTGCCCTTGCCGATCCATAACGAGTCCTCCAGGCCAACCCGCACATTGCCGCCCAGCGCGATCGCCTGCGTGGCGATCGGCAGTTGGTGGCGGCCGGCGCCCAGCACCGACCAGTGATATTCGTTGCCGAACAGCCGATCGGCCGTGCGCTTCATATGGGCGACGTCCTCCGGATGCGTGCCGATTCCGCCGAGGATGCCGAACACGCTCTGGACGAAGAACGGTGCCTTCACCAGCCCGCGCTCGACGAAATGCGCCAGGGTATAGAGATGGCCGATGTCGTAGCACTCGATCTCGAAGCGCGTGCCGTTGTCGGCGCAGGTGCGCAATATGTGCTCGATATCGCCGAAAGTATTGCGGAAGATCCGGTCGCGCGACGATTCGAGATAGGGCCGCTCCCACTCATGCTCGAACGTCTTGAAGCGCTCCAGCATCGGAAACAGCGCGAAGTTCATCGAGCCCATGTTGAGCGAGGCGACCTCGGGCGCGAAGACTTTCGCGGGCCTGACGCGTTCCTCCACGCTCATCGTCGCCGCACCACCGGTGGTGATGTTGACGACGCAGTTGGAGCGCTGCTTGATGACCTGCAGGAAAGGGGCGAACGCCTCGGTCGACTGGTCGGGGCGTCCGTCGACCGGATTGCGGGCATGAAGGTGGACGATCGCGGCACCCGCCTCGGCCGCCTCGATAGCGGCGGTCGCGATCTCCTCGGCCGTCACCGGCAAGTGCGGCGACATTGACGGCGTGTGGATCGAGCCTGTGACCGCGCAGGTGATGATGATCTTGTTCTGGCTTGCCACTTTTTGATGCCCTGATCCTGATCTCTTCGCTATCCGAACGCGCCCTGTTCGACCGCGTCCTGTTCGACCGCTTGGGCGATGCCGGCAATGAACCGCTCGACGGCACGATATAGAAC